>CALBTA010000132.1 GCA_937967755.1 uncultured Planctomycetaceae bacterium
CCATGACCACGGAAAACGACCAACGCTATACGCTGCAAGAATTCGTCACTGAAAGCCGCCAGCGGGATCGCAAACAGGGCTTCTTCGAATTGGAAAGCCCGCGGATGTTGGAGGTGAATCTCAATGGGCAGGTGTGGACCAAGATGGGGGCGATGGTCGCCTACGTGGGCGCGATGAAGTTTACCCGCGAAGGAATGCTGGAGCACGGCATCGGCAAGTTCCTGAAGAAGGCGGTCACTGGCGAAGGCACGCGGCTGACCAAGGTCGAAGGCCAAGGCCGACTGTACGTGGCCGACTCGGGCAAGAAAGTTCAGATTCTGAATCTGCAAGGCGAGACGATCTTCGTCAACGGCAACGACCTGCTCGCGTTCGAGCCGACGATTGAGTGGGACATCAAGATCATGAAAAAGCTGGGCGCGATGGTCGCCGGCGGGCTGTTTAACGTCCGCTTGAGCGGCACCGGCATGGTCGCCATCACGACGCACTACGAGCCGCTCACGCTGATGGTCACGCCGCAGCAACCTGTGCGAACTGACCCCAACGCCACCGTCGCCTGGAGCGGCACGCTAACGCCGGAGTTCAAGACCGACGTTTCGCTCAAGACGTTCCTGGGCCGAGGCAGCGGCGAGTCCTTCCAAATGGAATTCGCCGGCGACGGCTTCGTGGTCATCCAGCCCTTTGAAGAAGTGCCATTCCAAGTGCAGGCGTAGGCCAGAGTAGAACAATTGTCCCCATTGTTCTTGAGTCGCGGATCGCTAGATCCTTTGAGCAATTGAGGACAATTGCCCTACTATCCCCGGCGAAATTCCGGCAAAGGGTAATCCGCAATTGGCAGATCAACCTTGGCCAGTTCCAGTAGCCGAAGGTATCCGCGGGTTAGCAATTGCTCGCGCTCTTCAACGAAATTCAGGTCGAGGTTCGCCTTGGCGAAGTCGCCTTCGACTTCAACGGGCGGAAACTTAGCGTCGACGATGAACTGGGCGAGCGTTGGATTGCAGCGGATGTGTCGTTCGCTGGTGGTGTGCAGCGTTTCGGCATCGATCATGCCGGTGACGTACCGCAGGTACAAATCGCTTTCGGTGATGTTCGGAACATCTTGCCCGCAAACGTCGCAGAGATAGCCTTCATCGCATTTGGCCATGGTACTGTCGTAGTCACAAGCTGCCAGCTTGTGAACTGGTACGTATGGGGTTCATGGTATGTGAGGTGCAGCCATCGGAAAATCGAATGGCAAGCGGTCTAGCGGGCAAGCTGGCAGCTTGCCGCTACGTCAAAGTCCCAGCACGTCGTACATGTTGTACATGCCAGGCCTTTGTTGGGCTGCGAATTTCGCGGCGGCTAGTGCGCCGGCGGCGTAACAATCGCGGTTGGTCGCACCAACGCGCAGTTCGATGGTTTCCCCCAGCATACCGAAGACGATCGTGTGCTGGCCAGGGTCGTCACCCGTTCGCAATGCGTGGTAGCCAATCTCGCCGCGCGGGCGGACACCAGGTCGGCCTTCGCGGCCATGGGCCGATTCGGTTTGGCCCATCACACCCGCAATCAGTTCGCCGAATTTCAGCGCAGTCCCGCTAGGCGCGTCTTCTTTGTACCGGTGGTGGCGTTCGATAATTTCTACGTCGACGCCGGAAGACAGACCTTTGAGCGCCTCGGCCGCGATGGTGGAAAGTTTCATCGTCAGGTTAACCGCCAGGCTCATGTTCGGCGCCCAAACGACGGGGATCGATTCGGCTGCCGCGTTGAGCATTTGCTGTTGGTCATCCGACAAACCCGTGGTCGCCATGACCAGCGCAATACCCTGGGAGGTGCAAAGTTCGATGGCGTTGTTGGTCGCTTCGGGAACGGAAAAGTCGATTAATGCGTCGACTGTTCCCGCAGGCGACGCCGCCAGCGGCACGGCGATGTCGCCAATACCAGCGACCGCGCCGGCGTCCTTGCCAATCATTGGGTGCGACGCACTCTCCAGCGCGGCGGCGATCACCAGGTCCGCAGATTCGTTCCCCAAGGCAATGAGGCGCTGCCCCATGCGGCCGGCGGCACCGTGAATGGCGATTCTTGTCGTCATTAGCTGTATAGTTGTATGGCTTTGATGATCTCGTCCAATTCGTTCGGTACGGCGACGGCCCGGTTGGCGTACGATGCCCGGCGGACGCCGCGGCTGCCGAGGACGCGATTGAACTCTTCTTGATCGGTTGTGTGGTAGGCGACGGTGGCGGTGGTGTCTTTGAGCTGATGGCCAGTCAGGATGCAAACAACGCGGGCGTGTTTGTCGATCACCCCTTCGCCCACCAGCAGTTTCGTGCCGGCCACGCTGGCGGCGCTGGCCGGTTCGCATCCGTAGCCGCCGGCACCGACTTGCGCTTTGGCGTCCATGATTTGCTGATCGGTCACTTCGCGGACCACGCCGTCGCAGAAGTCGAGCGCCCGCAGGCACTTTTCAAAGTTCACAGGGCGGTTGATCTCGATGGCGCTGGCGATCGTATCAGCTTTCTGTCCGCGCTCGTCCAACTCGCCGTAGTACGTTGTCTTGCTGCACTCAGGTGAAATTTTTCCGCCATCCCAACGCATGCCGCGCTTCTCGTACAGTTCGAACAGCGTATTCGCACCCGCGGCGTTGATGATCGCCAGGCGTGGAACCCGGTCGATCAATCCCAGTTGCTTTAGCTCGATGAACGCTTTGCCGAACGCGCTGCTGTTGCCCAAGTTGCCGCCCGGTACGACAACCCAATCGGGCACTTCCCAGCGCAGGGCTTCAAGCACGCGAAACATAATCGTCTTCTGGCCTTCCAGCCGGAAAGGGTTCACGCTGTTGACCAAATAGATGCCCAAGTTGGCACAAACTTCTTTCACGCGGGCCATCGCGTCGTCAAAGTCGCCGGCGATTTGCACGGTGAGCGCGCCGTAGTCGAGCGCCTGCGAAAGTTTTCCGAACGAAATCTTTCCTGATCCAATGAAGATCACCGCCTTCATAAGCCTCGTGGTCGAACAGTACAGCGCCAGCGAGGCACTGGTATTTCCGGTCGAAGCACAAGCAGCCCGCTTCGCCCCAATAGCCCGGGCGTGAGTGAAGGCGGCAGACATACCGTTGTCCTTGAAGCTGCCCGAAGGGTTCATGCCTTCATATTGCAGGAACAGTCCACCGGCGTTCATTCCCGCGAAACGGGCGACCTCGTCGGCCTGTTGCAGCAGCGTTTGCCCTTCACCGATGGTGACGATGGTTTCGTCATCCGCGAACGGCAGCAAACTGCGGAATCGCCAGATGCCGCTAAAACTGACCGGGTCGTGCCGGCGGGTCCACTGCTGCTCGAATTCGTTCAGCTTTTGGGGAACTGCCAACTTGTCCCAGTGATAGCTGACGTCTAGCAATGATCCGCAACGAGGGCACGCGACCAGCGTTTGCTCTGGCTCGAACACCCCCCCACAGGATGGCGAGATACATTTCTGGAAGCAATTCGACGAAAGTGGCACGCTGGATTCCCGCGAATAAGAAGCGGTCAGGGTTTTCGGAATGGTAGTGGAACGATTTCGAGCGAGAAAGGCTCTCTTACGTTCCGAATCGCCCGATAGGTCTGGCCATTTGACAGCTCACCTGACCATTTCTACAATGGCGGGTCTGTCGATATCTTACGTAAGAGTTGGAGAAACGCCCAAGTGCCCAAACCCAAACCATACAACAAGCGGGATTCTAAACCTTTTAAACAGAAACTGCTAGAGATACGCTCTCGCCTGCGGGGCGACGTGAGCGCGATGGCGGCTGGGGCGTTGCGGAAGAACTCCGAATCCAGCGGCGATTTGTCCAGCGTACCCATCCACATGGCAGACGCCGGCAGCGATGCCTACGAGCAGGAAAACACACTCTCTCTCATGCAGGCGGAAGAGGGCACGCTGGAGTTGGTCGAGGAAGCTATTGAGCGGATCGAGGACGGAGCCTATGGTATCTGCACCGAATGTGGCTCCCGCATCCCGAAAGCTCGGTTGAATGCCATCCCCTACGCACCCTTCTGCATCCGCTGCGCCTCCGAATTCGAAGACCGATAAGGGCAACGCGACCGGTATCGCGAAAGATGCTGATGATTCGGCATTGCCGCTGAATCGCTACGTAATCTTCTTCTGCATCGCCACGGTAGGGCTGATCGCCGACCTTTGGACGAAGCATGTGATGTTCGCTTGGAAGGGCCTTCCGCCCGGCTGGGTCGATCCTCCGCGCCCCCACACCACGTGGTGGGTTCCGGGATGCGAAAATCTGTTCGGCGTTGAAACAGCGCTTAATCAGGGTGCCTTGTTCGGGATCGGGCAAGGCAAGGTCTGGCTGTTCGCAACCCTTTCGTTCGTGGCGGCGGGGGGAATTCTGTATTGGCTGTTCGTCGCCAAAGCCGCCCGGGAACGATTCCTGACGTTCACGTTGGGGCTCGTGATGGCTGGTATTCTGGGTAATTTGTACGACCGTCTAGGGCTTTGGGGTGGCACAAGTCCTGACGGACAAACGATTTACGCCGTTCGCGACTGGATCTTGGTCGCCTACGGCGGGCTCGATTTACCCGTTCTGGGCAAGCGCTGGCCCAACTTCAACATTGCCGATTCACTGCTCGTCTGTGGAGCCGGATTGCTCATTTGGCATTCGATTTTTACTTCGGATGCGGAGGACGAGGAAGAAGAAACCGAGAAATCTAAGGCCTGAGGTTCGCCAACTCGCCATTTCCGCACGCGAATTGACAAATCGAGCCCCGGCGACTATCCTCGTACTCGCTGTCGGGGGGTAGGCAAACCCTACTGGCGATTCCGCAGTCGGGTTATTCCTCCGACGTTCTATCTGCGGACAGCGACTGAGGCACTCTAGTTCTAGGCGGATCGGTCTCTCAAAGACGACGCGACCTGTGCGCGCGGTATGGCCAATTCGCCGATGTCCTTGAGGAGCATCGGTATGAAGTTGTCTCGCACAGTCGATTACGCATTGCGGGCGACGATTCTCTTAGCCCAAGAAGAACCGAACCGCCCCATTCCTTGCAGCCACTTGGCCAGCGAAGGCGAAATGCCGGAGCGGTTTCTACTGCAGATTCTTCGCAGCCTGGTCAATGAGGGATTGCTGCGAAGCACTCGTGGCGTCGACGGGGGCTACACCCTCGCTCAGTCGCCCACGGAAGTTTCCGTGCTGAACATCATCGAAGCCATCGAAGGCCCGTTGCATGGAACGTCGATCGACGCCGGCGCGAACAACATCCAACGGGCGTCGGCTGAGCGCCTGAGCGACGCACTGCAAGAAGTATCGAACGCGCTCCGGCGAGAGCTTAACGCGATCAAAATCGCCAGCCTGCTTCCCCCGCCTGAAGACGCAGATTGACGACCGGTATCTCAGGTCTTTTCAACCCTCTTCAACCGGCTTAGGCTGGGCCTTCATGAAGACCGATCCCGATAGCGGCAATTCCGATAGCGGCAATTCTGAAATCAAAGCCCGCTTACAACTGGCCGTTGAAGCAGGCAAGGAAGCGGGCAAGCAGACGCTTGGGCACTTCTGCCAGGGCGTTGCCGTGCAGCGAAAGAGCGACGACTCGCCCGTCACCATCGCCGATCAGCAAGCCGAGCAACATCTGCGGCAGCGAATCTGCGATGCCTTTCCCGAAGACGCCATCCTGGGTGAGGAGTACGGCGACCGCAAAGGCAGTTCCGGGTTTCGTTGGATCCTTGATCCGATCGATGGCACCAAAAGCTTCATCACCGGCGTACCCCTTTACGGAACGATGGTCGGGGTGGAAGTCGATGGGCGAGCCGAGATCGGTTTTGTTTATTGCCCCGCGCTCAGCGAAGGAATCTATGCGCATCGCGGCGGGGGTGCGTGGCACATTCGTTGTGACGATCCGCCGCAACCTGCGCGTGTGAGCGACGTAAAGTCATTATCCGACGGCGCATTTCTGACCAGCCAGGCAGACACGTTCGCCGAGCGCGGCGCTGACGACGTGTTTTCGCAGTTGCAAAGTGCAGCTTACATCACGCGCACCTGGGGCGACTGCTACGGCTACCTGTTGGTTGCCACCGGTAGGGCGCTGGCGATGGTGGATCCCATCATGAACATTTGGGACGCGGCCGCGCTGCAACCCATCATGGAAGAAGCGGGCGGAACCTTCACAGACTGGCAGGGTAACCCCACGATCGATGCCGGCGAAGGCATCGGAACCAACGGGCATGTGCTTGAGGAAGTGCTGGCCATGACGCGCCATGCACCGCCGCTCAATTCGTAGCGAATTTCCCAGGCCGTTCACGGCCCGGCAACAATAGTTCAATTCGACGGCCTTGGAAGACCATCGTACATAAGTCACACTCTCACGCGCGTCCAACCGCCATGGGTAAACCGCAGCAGCACCAGCGCCGCGCGGACGAACGTATCGATCACCATGGCCACCCACGCGCCGTGAATGCCTAGTCCCAAGGCGGGAAGGGTAACAGACGTGAGCGGAATCGCAACCGCGTCCCACGCCAGGAAGTACGCGGCGGGAAGGCGCACCAGCAAGTAGCCGACGAACGTGATCACTAATGGCCAGCGAGTATCGCCTGCCCCGCGGAGCGCGCCGGTCAGAATCATCGTCACCGACAAACCAGGCATGGCGATGGCAACCAACGCAAGAAGTTCAATCGTCGTCTGCGCGATGAGCGAATCGTTCGTGGGCAAGAACATCAACGTGAACAACCCGCCCGCATACGCGAACAGGAAGCCGGCGACGGTCATCACAAGTCCGCCGAACAGCAGCGCCGTCCAAACTCCGCGGAAGGCGCGGTTGGGGTCTTTCGCTCCCAAATACTGCCCGGCCATGGTCGCTGCAGCCACTTGAAACGCCGTGCCGGGCAAGTACGCCAGCGATTCAATACGAATCCCCAACCCGTGGGCCGCCGCCGATGCCGTTCCCAGCGAATTGATGATCGATAAGTACCACAAGTGGCAAAGCAGAATGGCAAGCGAATCGATTCCGCCGGGAATGCCCACGCGCAGTATCCGCCGCATCATCTCCAAATCGGGTCGCAAGCCCCTGATGCGCAGCGGCAAGCCGCCGCGCCCGGCGATCAGGCAACCCAGAATGATCAGCCCGCCGGCAGCATGCCCAACGGCCGTTCCAACCGCCAACCCGTTCCAGCCCAGGTTGGGGAATGGTCCCCAACCGGTCGCTAGCGCCAGGCTTCCGAAAACGTTCAACACGTTGACCGCTCCCATCGCCACGAACC
>CALBTA010000133.1 GCA_937967755.1 uncultured Planctomycetaceae bacterium
CCCGCCATGGGCCGGCCCGAGCGTGCTCTTGACGATCTGGTTCTTCTCGTCGTAAACAACTGAGTCGAACTTCCGCGCCGGCCCGGCGGGCCAGCGCCGGGGCTGGAAGTTGCGGATGTACAAATAATCATGTGTTCGGATGCAGCGCTGCGGGTAACCCAGCGTGTTGAAACGCGAAGACGAATGCCGTTCCCGGGCGGAGTAAACGGCGGTCCGCTCGGCGTCGACAACGCCCGACTTCTGCGATTCCAAGATGTTCACAATGCTGTTGCCCGCCAGCGCGAATTTCTCCGGCGGTGCGACTTTCGTCAGTTCATAGATCGTCGCGGTCAAGTCGGTAAACCCGACCAGGTCGTCGATCACCCGGCCAGCCTTGATGTGCTTACCGAAGCGAATCGCCAGCGGCATGTGGATTCCCCACTCGTAACAGTTGGCCTTCGCCCGCGGAATCGGGCAGCCGTTGTCGGAAGTGACAATCACCAACGTATTGTCGAGTTCGCCAGCCGCCTCGAGCATCGCCAGCATCTTTCCCAAATCGTCGTCGAACCGCTCGACCTCGAACGTATAGTCCAACATGTCGCTGCGGATCTCCGGCACATCGGGCAGGAAAGACGGCACTTCGGCATCGGCGAGCCGCTTGCCCTTCTTCAGACCCGAACCCTTCACATACGCCCGGTGCGGGTCGCTGCTGCCGAACCAAAAGCAAAACGGCTCGTCCTTGGGGCGGATGCGAAGGAACTTCTCAAACGCCCCGGCGTAACCCTGCTGCTTGCTTTGCCCGTCGGCCTTGAACCGCGGCCCGGCCGGGTTCTGGTTCCACCCCAGCTTACGAAAATCGCCCGGCCCCCAACCCTTGCCGGTGTAGCCGACGTGGTAACCCTCTTCCTGCAATCGCAGCGGGAAGGTCTTGTACTTCGCGTCGAAATAACTGGCATGCGTGCCGGCATGTTCGATCTGCCAGGTGTTCAACCCGGTAAGAAACGCCGCCCGCGAAGGGCTACAACCGGGCGAAGGGCAAATCGCTTGCGTGAACAACAGTCCCTGCTCCGCGACGCGATCAAAGTGCGGCGTCTGCACCATATTCGACCCATACGCCGAAGCGTGCAGCCACGATTGATCATCGCTGATGGCGATGAAGATGTTTGGCCGGGAATCTTCTGCCGTCGCTGGCAAGCAACACAAACAAATTGCGATGACGAAAGCGAGACGCTGGTGGTTCATCAGGTGAGCCTTCCATAAGAACTGCAAGATGCCGGATTTCCGCGGGACGGGTACATACTACCCCAACAAAAGTCGCCCCGCAGACCGTGCCAGTGGGCAATTCAGGAAGCCAGCGAAACCAAGCGGCCTTGACGAGGGTTTATACTCCTACGGAGCGCTGCGTATAATATGCACCAAAACACTGGCAAATAACGAGGAACACGATGATTCGCAAGATGGCAAGCATTTCAACCCTTCTGCTCACCGTGGTGGCTTTGTCCGGCGTGGCAGCGGCTGCTGACGAAGCCGAGAAGCCCAAGGGCAAGTTCGCCCGGGGCGAGAAGTTGCCGGGCGACTTGACCGACATTCTCGATGGCGACAACAGCGGGCAGATCAGCGATGCCGAAGTGAACGCGGCGATCGAGCAATTTCAAAAGGAAGCCAACGCCCGCGAGAAGACCGAGCGGGGCGAGAAGATTCTCGGCGCGCTGGATAACAACAACGATGGTAAGCTCGACAAAGCCGAAGCCGCTCGCGGGGCCGCGGCCGCGCGCGTGCAACAGGGCGACCCGGCCAGCAAAGCGGTTGCCGATATCTTCAAGCGCATCGACAGCGATTCCAACGGCTTCATCACTGCCAACGAGTACGCCAGACTGAAACAGATCGTTGCCCTGGTCAACCCCGACGGCGTGCAAAAGCTGGATGAACTGTTCACCGCGCTGGATGTCGATCGTGACACGGCGGTTAGCTTCGTCGAATCGCAACTGGCGGCCGACCTATTCGCTGAAAACGGCGGGCTTCCCAACCGCGGCGGCTTCGGGCAGAACGCACCGCCGGCCGAACCCGCGGCCAACGCCAAGGTCCAAGCGTTCGTCGAAGCGACTTTCGCCCAGCGCGACCGCAATGAGGATGGCGTGATCAGCGCGATCGAGTCGCGCCGCGATCCCGCCCTGCGGCGCGAATTCGGCGCGGCCGATGCCAGCGGCAATGGCGAACTGACGCCGGGGGAACTCTATGATTACCTCGTGAAGAAATTTTCCGCCGGGCAGTAGCCGACCAACATGAGCGAGTCGTTCAATCCCTATCTCAAGTGGCTCGGCATTCCGCTGAAGGATCAGCCGCCGAACCACTATCGCTTGCTCGGCATTGAACCGCTGGAGCGCGACCCGGACGTCATCGAAAACGCCGCCGACCGGCAGATGGCCCACGTGCGCAACTTCAGCACCGGCAAGCACATGGAATTGTCGCAGCAACTGCTGCAAGAGTTGGCCGCCGCGCGGCTATGCTTGTTGACTGCCGAGAAGAAAAAAGCGTACGACGCCAAACTGAAACAGGCGGAGCAAAAGAAAAAGGCAGCCCAGCAAAAGGCCAGCGACAAATCGAACCGCTCGTCGGCGAAACCGGCCAAGCAGCCTCCGCCCAAAGCCGCGCCGGCCAGCGCGGCAATGCCCCGGGCAAGTGCGTTGCCAGCGGCCCCGAAGCCCAAAGCGGTCGCCGCACCCGTTGCCGTTACAGGCAAGCCGCCAGAGAGCGAAAACACCTCCACGCCCGTCCACGTGGCGGCGTCCCAACCGGCAATCGGCCGCAGGCGCAAGCAACAACCAATCATCTTGTGGGCGGTGCTAGGCGGCGGTGCGCTGTTGGCGCTGGGCCTGGCCGCTTTAGTTTTACCTGGCCTGTTAGCACCAGGCGAAGATCGCTTCGCAACGTCGGACCCTGAACCCGGTTCGGAAGTCGTGCAGCCGGCCATCACAACGCAACCGCGCGACACCGACCCGCAGCCTGAGATTCAAATTCCCAACCCGGATACTGAACCCAACGATCCTCCCGCTGACCCGGACAACGAACAGCCGCTTCCCGAAGTCGACCCGCCGGACCCTCAGCCCGCGGATGGAGATGACAACCCTGAAGATCAGCCCGATACACCGGACCCCGATACGCAGCCGGCTGAACCCACCGACGGGGACGATCCCGAAACTCCGCCAGCCCGCCCCAAGCCGCCCAGCGGCGAAGTTTTGGCGGCGATCAAACAGCGAGTCGGCAGTCTCTATCGGTTCGACAATCTTTCGCTCGATCAGCAACGCGTGTTGGCGAAGAAAATTCTCGAAGATGGTCTGGCGACGGGCGACAACTTGGATGATCGCTTCGTGATGTTGCACACCGCCGCAACGTCAGCCTCCGAAGCCGGTGAGCTTTCGACGGCGATGGAAGCGGTCGATGCCATCGAAAAGCAGTACGACGGAAAATTCACGCCGCTGCGGCTGGAACTTGCCGCCACGGCAACCAAAGCAGCACCGGCGGACGAGAAGGCCGAAGTCGCCCGGGCTTCGCTGGCCGTGATTGACGCGGCGATGTCGCGCAGCGCGTATGCCGAAGTGGAGAAGCTGACGCTCGAACTGCTGTCGCTGACGCGCAGGTTGGGCGACCGCGATTTGACCGCGGCCCTGATCGAGCGGCGGCGCAGCTCCGAGGCGATGGCCAAAATGTACACCGAAGCGATCGCCGGCGTCGCGACGTTGGCTGCCGAACCGGACAACGCCCCCGCCAACCTCGCGGTCGGAAGTTTTTGGGCCTTTGCCAAGGAGAACTGGGAAAAGGCGTGGCCGCATTTGCAGCAGGGTAGCGACGCCGCGCTGGCGGAAATCGCCCGTCAGGAACTTGCAGAACCCAGCGAGGCTGACGCCCAAGCCGCACTGGCGGACGCCTGGTTCGTTCGCGCCCGAAAGTCGGAAGCGCCGGTCAGCCACGCAATGTTACGGCGGGCACGCCACTGGTTCACAGCCGCCGAAGACGACGCGACCGGCCTGACGCGGACGACGGTCGAGCGCCGCCTGGAAGAAATCGCCAAGGCCCTCGGCCCCGGCGATTCCGCCTCGCCCAAGGAGCAATCGGCCCAGATCGTCGCTTCGTGCGATAGCGGTTTTGACATGTACCTCAACGGCCAGTTGCTGCTCTCGGGCAAGCGGCTGGCGGTCGAAAGCACGACGCAAACGCTTAAGTCGGGCGACGTGATTACGGTGCAGGGAAGCAACCTCCGCCGGGAAAAAGGCTTCGCGGCGACGATCAAATTCGACGACGGCAAAACGATCGCCACTGGGCAAGCCAACGCCTGGCAGTTGTACGTTCCTTCCGATGCGGCCAACTGGTTCGACCCGGGCGGCATCGCCCGCGTGCTACCGGCGGTCGCCGGCGACGGCAGCCAACACCAACAGGTCGAGCAGCAGTCCGGCGTCGCCTGCGCATCAATCTGGAGCAACAACCCCTTCCGGGCTTATCTGGTGTTGCAGATTCCATGAGAAAGATTGAACAGGAGCGAACAGAGGTAACGGAGGTAACGGAGAATTTTTGTCTGGCGGCGCAGCCGCGGTAGATACGCCGAAGGCGTTGTCCATCGTAGCCCAGGGTCGACGCGCAGCGGCGCACCCTGGGTTGGTGATGCGTCGCGATCCTTACGCTGCAAGCGTTATACAAGGGTGCGACGCTTCGGTTCGCCACTTTGTAAAACCCTTTCAGAGTATATTTTCTCCCGAACAGTACCCAGCATGGCGCGACTTCGTCGCTTACGCTGGGCTATGATGTTTAACGCCTTCGGCGTATCCGCGGCGGCTTTGCTTTCCCTTTCCTCATTTCTCGTGCTGCCTCCGTTACCTCCTGTTCGAATTTCGTTCCTGTGCCCGCTAACTCTCCTCCGACGCCCACCATTGCAGGTAGGCGTCTAAGAATCCCTGGATGTCTCCGTCCAGGACCGCATTGAAGTTGCCGACGTAGTGGCCGGTGCGGGCGTCTTTGACCCGTTGGTCGGGGTGCAGGAAGTAATTGCGAATCTGTGAACCGAAGCCGGTCTTGGCGGCCTTTTCGTATTTCGCGGCTTCGGCTTGTTCGCGTTTCTCTTCTTCGATGCGGGCCAGGCGAGCGCGCAGCATCTTCCAAGCGGTGGCCCGGTTCTTGTGTTGGCTGCGTTCGTTCTGGCACTGCACAACGATGCCGCTGGGGGCGTGCGTCAGGCGGATCGCGCTGTCGGTCTTGTTCACATGCTGGCCGCCGGCACCGCTGGCCCGGTAGGTATCCTCGCGGACGTCCTTTTCTTCGATCTCGATTTCGATGTCGTCGTTGATCTCCGGCGAGACGCGGATCGCCGCGAAGCTGGTTTGCCGCTTCCCTTCGGTGTTGAACGGGCTGATCCGCACCAGCCGGTGGATGCCCTCTTCCCCTTTGAGGTAGCCGTAGGCCATCGGGCCGCGGATCGAAATCGTTGCGTCGTTGATGCCCGCCTCGTCGTTGTCCTGGCGGTCGATCAATTCCACGTCGTAATCGTTCTGCGTCGCCCACTGCATGTACATTCGCAGCAACATTTCGGCCCAATCGTTGGCATCGGTGCCGCCGTCGCGGGCATGGATCGTCATCAGCGCCCCGGCCGCATCGTGCGGGCCGGAAAGCAGCGACTTCAGTTCCAACTCTTCGACCTGCTTTTCCAGCAAGGGCAATTCGGCGCGCAGTTCAACTTCGAACGATTCGTCCTCCTCGCCCATCTCGACCATGGCTTGCAGATCGGCGAGGGCCTCGACCGCCTCGTCCAGCGGCTTGACGACGGCATTCAGGCCCTTGAGCTGGCCGACGGTCGCTTGGGCCTTTTCCTGATTATCCCAAAAGCCGGGAGCGGCCATCGCCTTTTCGATCTCGGCGACCTGCTTTTTCTTCGCCGCGTGGTCAAAGAGAGTCCCCAAGCTGCCCCAGGCGCTGCCCCAATTGCTCTACCCGATCCACCAACTCTTTGTCCATTGTCAAACTTTCACAAGAAACCAGGGGACGATCCAAACCGGCAAATTATAAAGGGAAGTCGCACCCCGGGCGAGGCAGGTTCGCGCTTCCAGCACAGACCCATCGGAAAGTTGGCTGACCGTTGGCAGGAACTGCTACAGAGGTCAGGGGCACAGAGAATTGAGTTTTTCAACACAGCGCGGCCGCAATGGCTTGCTACCACGCAGTTTCCGGCGCTTGGGTGTTGAAAAACTCTTTTTCCAAACAATCCGGCAAGAAAAGTGTACCACTCGCTTGACATGGATTGGGATTTGGGTATACTATACGCATGTATTGTACTGCGCAGGGCCTTGGATGGGCCTGTACGGATCGGGAGGTCCGTACTACGCCGCCTGGCTGTTCGCGCAGAGAGGTAACTTTCGTGAGGAAGCGGGAAGATTCACCACCACCCCCGGTTTTGCTGGACTTTGGTGAATGTTGGCAGTGTAGTGAGATGATGCCGATTGCCGTAAGTGATTGTTAGTTCAGTAGTTACAGCGAATTCAAATCAGCGGCAACAGGGCAAGAATTCACCACTGGCACCAAACGGGCATGGAAAGTGGTGAAGTCGGTAGCCGCGATGCGACGCGGCGGTAGAGCAAGCTGCGCAACAGACAGTAGAAGTGGAACGGTTTAGCGGGCAAGCTGGCAGCTTGCCGCTACGAGGAGTTTTTCAACACGCGCGTTGCACAACCTCGTGCAACGCGCACCGTTTTTGGGGCCCCCTGGAGACCAGCGAAGCGTTGCAAAACCTCCGCCAATGCGCAGCGCGCGTGTTGAAAAACTATTGCCGTATTGCTTGATGAACAGGAACTATGGGGAACTATGGGCCGAAACTTGACGTTCGCCGGTACCCTCAGCACAATGGAGTGTTAGGGGATGGCACTGGCGTTGGACCGGGACTGACGCGAGATTCATGAAGCTGAACTGTATCCATTGCGGCGGGGCGTTCGCGGTGCGCGGCGAACAGTTGGGTGCCGCGGTCGCTTGCCCGCACTGTCAGGCGGTCGTCCATCTTCCCAAGGCCGATGACGGTTCCGCCCCGGCCGAAAACGAGCAGCCGCACGCGCCGGGCGGAGCGCTGACCAATTCGATTTCGTTTCTCACCTCGCTGATTGTGCATACGCTGTTTTTGATTGCGGTCTTCCTGATGCCGCGGTTCGGTCAGCAGGGTTTGCCCGGCGAAGAGAGCGAAGTGTTGATCGGCGTGCTGCCGGCCGAAACGCTCAGCGAAAACCCGGACGACTCGCTCGACACGGCCGAGGCAGAGACGGAAACCAACCCGGTTGACGAAACGCTTGACGATTTGGAAATCGAGCCGCCGACGGATACCAGCGACGCGGCGGCGCTGGAGAACATCGCCCTCAACCCGGCATCGATGAGCAGCGGCGGCGGCGATTTCAGCCTGGAGTCGTTCAGCGCCGCCGGCGGCGGAGACGGCGGCGGCTGGGACGGCATGTTGCAGCGGTTGCGGCTGACCGGTCTGGACGTGGTGATCGTGTTCGACAGCACGGCCAGCATGGGCGGCGAAATTTCGCAGGTCAAAACACAAATCAAACGAATTGGCGAAACGCTGGCCCGGCTCGTTCCCAAAGCCCGCATCAGCCTCGTCACGTTTCGTGACCAAGGCGATGCGTACATCGTCAAGGAACCGATCCTGCCGCTGACGGGCGACGTGCAGTTGATTGACGAATACCTTGCGCGGATCAACGCTGGCGGCGGCGGAGACGTGCCCGAGGCGGTGCACGCGGGTTTGGCGGCCGCGGTCAACCAAAACGAGTTTCGAAGTTCGGCGCGGAAAATCATTCTGCTGTTCGGCGACGCCCCGCCGCACGTGAACCGGTTTGGCGATTGCCTGCGGGTGGCGTCGGATTTCAACCGGCAGAACCGTGGCGTGGTCAGCACAGTCACTTGCCGTAAGCAGACGCACTTGAAAGAGTTCGTCGAAATCGCCCAAGTCGGCGGCGGCGAAGCCTTCCTGACGACCGACGAAGAGCAGATCGTCACGCAATTGATGATCCTGGTATTCGGCAGCCGTTACCGCAGCAAAGTGGTGGAAGCGTTTGAGTTGATGGAGAAGTGAGGCGTTCATTTGTTCGGATGTCGCCCCTACCGGGGCTTTGCGATTGGTTGTTCGTACGAACCCCGAGCTTACGCTCGGGGCTAAGTGATGCCGTCGCTGGAGCGACTACGACAGCCGCGGAGCGGCGAAGTCGCTTAGCCTGGGGCGTTAGCCCCAGGAATAAGGAAGAAAACACATCATCAAGCCCCGGTAGAGGCGACATCGAGCGTACCAAAGGCAAGGCGCAAACCCTCACGTGGGGAGTAATGCGGAATGAGAAACGATCTTCACAACAAATTGCCGCTTTGGTTGGCGGCGTTGCTGCTGGCCGTTGCGAACACTACTGTCGTTCATGCCCAAGGTGGCAGCACGGTGCAGCTTCCAACATTCGGCGTGGCGATTGACCCCGAGGGCGTGTTGAACGTGAAGGAAGTGCGCGATCTGGGCGGGCGGTTGCTGGCGGCGCGGATTGCCGCCGCAAAAAGGGAGTTAGCCCCGGACGTCGCAAAGCCTTCGAAGCTGCGGTACGTCTCGCTCAACCGTTTGGAAGCTGCCATTGAAAAGAACCTGAGCGAGAAGAAGGCCCCCGATGACATCATGCAAAACCTGGCGGGCTTGAAGCGCGTGCAATACGTTTTCTGCCTGCCCGAATCTGGCGACGTGATCATCGCCGGGCCAGCCGAAGGCTGGGTCGACAACGGCGGGGGGCAAACCGTGGGCTTCAACACGGGGCGGCCAACGCTGCAACTGGAAGACTTGCTGGTGGCGATGCGGATGTTCGCACCGGGGAAGCGCGATCGCCCGTTCATTGGCTGCACCATCGACCCGACGCCTGAAGGCTTGCAGCGGATGCAGAAATTTCAACGAACCGTTCCGAGCGTGATTCCGCAGAACGCCCGCGGGCAAGCAGCCGTGCAGTTGGCCAGCGGCATGCGCGAAGCGCTGGGCATGGCCAACGTCCGCGTGTTCGGCATCCCGGCCAACACGCATCTGGCGAAGGTGCTGATCGAGGCGGACTACCGCATGAAGCTCATCGGCATCGGGCTAGAAAAGCCGCCGGTGAAGAT
>CALBTA010000134.1 GCA_937967755.1 uncultured Planctomycetaceae bacterium
ATCAAGCGCGTACAACTAAATACCCACAGACACGAGCGCCTCCTGCAAGTAAGTCTGCAATCGCTCGTCGGTGCCTTCATCCGCCTGCATCTTTCTGAGTGTTTCGGTTGCCTCGACCGCGTCGGGGCCGATGGCTTGCAGGGCTTGGATGGCGGCTCTTTGAATGTTGTAGCTGTCGGTGGTAGTGAGGCAGATGATGATCGCGGGTACTGCGGTTTCGGCTCGCGGGCCGTGCAGTCTGATCCGGAGGCAAAGCGAAAACCGCGGGTCGCCGCGGGACTCGGGATCCTTCGGCTGCGTGAGCAACAGAGAGTACAACTCCATCACGCGCCGCGATGCGCGGTTGCTGGGGTCGATCGCCAGGATCACATCGAGAATTCGCGCGCTCTCGTGCGGTTCGCTCGGATCAAACGCCTTGTAAAGCATCGGCAAGGCGGCGCGGGCGGAGGCGCCTTGTTCGCTAATCGCTTTTAGAATGTCGTGACGCTGCGTCTGGTCTTTATTGAACAACGTCATCAGCGTGGGCAGCGTCTCGCTGGCGGGTAACTGGCCCGCCACGATGAACGCGGTTCGGCGGTGAGGGTATTCCGGCTCTCGGCAAGCAGCCCGCACAGCATTGGCGCCCTCCACCAGATGCAAACGGCCGACCGCCAGCAAGCAGACCCGCGAGTACTCTTCATCCTCATCGCCGATGCCGCTGACGAGCAACTCAAACGGCTTGAAACTGCCCGCTTCGCGAACGTGTTCAGCCGTCAACTGTTCGATGGCGTGCACCCGCAGATGCTGCTTCGGGCTTTCCAGCATTCGCAGCAACTCAATCGTATCGGACGTACCAGATGGCGATTGAGAATCCAACGCGGTCAACGCGGCCTCACGAACGCCGGGGTCTTCGTCATCTTCCAACTGCTTCAAGTGAGCGAGTTGTCCTGCCCACGTCGGGTTGTGCTGTGAATAGATCTCGATGCCCAGCTTTCGCACCGATGGCAGGCGGATCTTGGTCATATCCAAGTATTCTTCGGCCAAGCGGCGGTCAATGTTCCGATCCAACGGGGAGGGGTCGAAGTAGCGGCGGCGAAGGATTGAAGCAGATTTCTGGCGGACAAGTTCGTCCTCATGTAAGACGAACCTACAGAGATACTTCTCAGGCACCCACTGTCCGAAACCGTCTACGTTGTATCGAAACGTCAATCTGACTCCGGGGTCGCGCTCCGCCAATTGCAGCAGCTCGGGAAACGCACGCACCGAATCTCGGCCGGCCGCCATCAGCGTATATCCTGCCTGGTGACCGGCATGTCCGTCTTGAAGTAGTTCCACCAACTCTTCGCCGCGAGAATTGAGAATCTCCTGCGACAAATGCAAGAGCGCTCGCGGGGCAGCGGCGCGCACCGAAGGGTCAGGGTCATCCAACACCTTCCCAACGGCTGCCAGCACGTCGGGAATTTCCGGCGAATCGGCCTTCCAACGGTACGCGTGGACCAAACGCAACGCTTCCTGTCGCGCTCCCGTCGATTCGCTCTGCAAATGGTTTATTACTCCGTCCGCGAAGTTGTTCGGTGCCTGTTCATCCGCCAGCGATTCCGCTGAGTACGTGACGAACCATGAGACCAACAATAGCAGCAGCGTGCGAGTGTTCATTTGCTTCCTCCGTTGAGACCAAGCAGCTAGCCAACGTTTCGACCGCGTATGCAGGACTGAGACCATTCCGCCCGCCCCTTTTGAACTCTGACGGTCAACGACCTGTTACCTACGTCACCGTTCTGCAATAGGTTCTGACGAGTTGTCCTGGAGTTGGCGTCCAACAACGAACGCTTCCCGCAATTGATGGTGGCAATGCTGCGCCCGCATCCATCACGTCGTTGCATCTGGTGGTCGGTGTGCGGAGATGGATGCGATTCGGGTGCAACGGAACAACCTTCCACTGCGGTTGGTAGCGTTTCGCGCTGCCGCGCATGGTTGTGGATAGTTGCGGCCGGCGCTATAATCCGCGCTCCGGCTCACACACATTCCGACTGCGAGCGCAGATATGAAAATTCACGAGTTTCAAGGGAAAGAGATCTTCCGCAAAGCCAACGTGGCCGTGCCGCGCGGGATTGTCGCCCGCAGCGCTGAGGAAGCTGCCGCCGCGTACAACGAACTGGGCGGTTCGATCGCGGTGGTCAAGGCCCAAATTCATGCCGGCGGGCGCGGGAAGGGGACGATCAAAGGCAAAGACAGCCAACATGGTGTGCAACTGGTGAAGTCGGCTGACGAAGCCGGGAAGGTTGCCGCTGCGTTGCTGGGTAATGATTTGGTGACGATTCAAACCGGGCCCGAAGGCAAGACGGTCAATCAGGTGCTGGTTGAGGAAGGGTGCGATATCGCCCGAGAGTTGTACCTGGGGATCGTGCTTGATCGGGCGGTCGCGCGGCCGGTGCTGATGGCTTCCAACGAAGGGGGCGTGGAGATTGAAAAGGTCGCCGCCGAGACGCCGGAGAAAATTTTTAAGGAGTGGTTCGACCCGCACGTGGGGCTGGAACCGTTTCAAGTTCGCAAGCTGTGCAAATGTTTGAACCTAACCGGGGCGACCGTGAAGAGCGCGATGAAGTTCTTCCCCGCCCTGTGCCGGCTGTACGTTGAGAGCGATTGCAGCCTGTGCGAGATCAACCCGTTGGTTGTGACGGGCGATGGTGAACTTTTGGCCCTCGATGCCAAGCTGAACTTCGACGACAACGCCCTGTTCCGACACAAGGACATCGCCGAGTACCGCGATCTTTCGGAGGAAGACCCGGCCGAGGTGCGGGCGGGCGAAGCCGGTTTGAGCTATGTCAATTTGGATGGCAACATCGGCTGCCTGGTGAATGGAGCGGGGCTGGCGATGAGCACGATGGACATCATCAAATTGCACGGGGGCGAGCCGGCGAATTTTCTGGATGTCGGCGGCGGCGCGAAGGTCGAGCAAGTCACCGAAGCGTTCCGCATTTTGCTGGACGATAAAAACGTGAAGGCGGTGCTGGTCAACATCTTCGGCGGCATCATGCGGTGTACGACGATCGCCAACGCGCTGATCGAAGCCTACCACCAGCTTGACTTCAACGTGCCGCTGGTGGTGCGGCTGGAAGGGACTGAAGTGAAGGAAGGCCGCAAGCTGCTGGAAGAGAGCGACGTCGATTGCATCACTGCGGAAGATTTGACTGATGCGGCGAAGAAGGTGGTGGCTGCGGCTGGCTAGACTGAACAAATTATTTCAATCAACACGATACGAACTAACATGTCCATCCTCGTCAACAAACAAACCAAACTCATCTGCCACGGCATCACTCGCAGCGCTGGTGAATTTCATTCGAAGCATTGCCTGGACTATGGCACGCAACTTGTCGGCGGAGTGACGCCGGGCAAGGGTGGGCAGGAAGTGCTCGGCGTTCCTGTGTTCGACACGTGTATGGAAGCGGGCCAGCAAACCGGGGCTGATGCGACGATGATCTTTGTGCCCGCGGCGTTTACTGCCGACGCCATTTTGGAAGCGGTCGACGCCGGGATCGAAACTATCGTGGCGATCACCGAAGGCGTGCCGGTGATCGACATGGTTCGCGTTTACGATGTCGTGCGGAGCAGCGGGGCCGTACTGATCGGCCCGAACTGCCCGGGCATCATCACGCCGGATGAATGCAAGATCGGCATCATGCCGGGTTACATTCACACCAAGGGAAAGGTCGGCGTCATCAGCCGCAGCGGCACGCTTACTTATGAAGCGGTGTGGCAGACCAGTAATCTCGGTCTGGGGCAATCGACTTGCGTGGGCATCGGCGGCGACCCGATTGTCGGCACGCAGTTCACCGATCTCTTGGGGCGGTTTCAAGACGACGATGAGACCGAAGCGATTCTGATGATGGGCGAGATCGGCGGCAGCGCGGAAGAAGAAGCGGCCGCGTTCGTGAAGGAAAACGTGACCAAACCGGTCGCCGCGTTCATCGCCGGACGAACGGCCCCGCCAGGAAAACGGATGGGCCACGCCGGCGCGATCATCTCAGGCGGAAAGGGAACGGCCGAAGAGAAGATCGCGGCGCTGGAGGCAGCCGGCATCGAAGTTGCCCAAAGCCCCGCCGACATGGGAACAGCCGTGGAGCGGGCGATGAAGCGGGCGGGTTAGTCGGCGTTTCCGGACTTTCCGAAACGACGCGTCGCTTCGGCATTCCGCTGCTGTATGTCGGCAACGATGCGTTTGATTTCCGCCAAGTCACTTTCCAACACATGGTGGCTCAACTCAGCATGGATCGGTTGCATGTCAGTTTCATACTTTGCTAAAAGTTGCGCAACATCGTTTTCATACAACCGCACACGATCCAAGTTGCCCTGCCGGTAAAGCGACGGCAACGCGAATAGTTTGAGAAGCAGCAGCCCTTCCACTGAAGCACACGCGATTTCGCGCCCACCTGCTTGACGCATCGCAAGGTGTTGCCTTTGAACAGTCTCGAACAAGGCGTTCGTCGTGAACAAGACATCCACTTGGAGTTCCCCAAACTTCGCCCGAGCGAATTCGTCGTTTCGCTCTTCAATGATCAACTCAGGCAACTTGGCAAGGTCGTCGGCATTGAGGATGAGGTTGATGTCTTGCGTGTTTCGTCCATCTACATAGACCAGCAATGCGATGCCGCCGACTAAGGCGAAGGGAACTTCTCGATCTTCTAGCAGGTCGAACAATTCCGGAATGGCGCGATAGAGATCGTTGAGATCAATATCCTGAATCCTATCGGAGTTCTTCAGGTCGAAGGCGACTCCGTGGACGATGACTTCGGAAATGTTGACGTCGTTCATTGCGCGGCGTATTGCACGGAAACTTCCAATGCATCCATTATAGCCGAGCATTACGGTTTCGGCACGCGGTTCAGCGTGTAGTACGCCTTGTCGTGTAGCAGCGGAAGATTGTCGGCCGAGCGGACGCCGGCGGCCGTGAGGGCGTGGACGAAGTAGGGTTCGACCTTTTCCAGTTGCAGTACGACCGACTTGTTATCTTTGCCCACGGCCGCCTTGACGACTTTCAGCTTGTGCTCTTCGTGCCGCTTGTCGCCGTAGTTGCTGTAGTATTTGTATGTCCAGCAATTTACGTCGTAAGAGTCCACAGCGCCCGCAGTCTGGGGGTCAACCGGTTGCGTGAACGTCAGTTCAAACCCATCGGGCCGCGCTCGCATCTCGTGAATTTCAAACGGTGTCTTGCCGGTCCAATCAAGACGGGCCAAACCGAACGGGCGCTTGCCGCCGCCCCAGCCCCGACTGCTTCCGCCAACGAACATCGTGCCCTCTTTTCCCCAAATGAACCGCAACACCGGCGGGGTGAAGTTCTTGCGGAACGGGAAACAGGCCCCCTGGTATTCGCCGTCGATCTTCTCCAAGAATACGCGCATAATCTGCGCGGAAGAGAGATCTCCCACGAAGGTTTGCCCAGCGAAGGGGCCGAACTTTCCGCCGGAGTTGTCGGTCAGGATATCGGTCTGCGACTTGCCCATCTCCGGGTAAGGAAACCAAAGCGTCGGGGCGGCCAGCTTCGGGTTCGCCTTGACCGCTTCGCCCCAGTACATGTCTTTCTTGGGGTAGTTCTCGAACGGCAACTCGAAGTTGGCGAGCGGGTGATCGAGTGACTCCAACCCGGTCGTTTGGCCATGAAAGACATCGGGTTTCAGGTGGGCCATCTTGCCGGCGGCGACGTGATCACCCTGATTGTCGGTGAAGTACATTTCACCGTCGGCGTCGGTCCCCAACCCGGCAGGCGAACGCAGCCCGGGGCAAACCGGCGACATCTTCCCCTTCGCATCAACCTTCACGGCCCAGCCCCGCCAATAGGCCTTGGCCTCCTGCCCGCCGCCGAAAGGGCGGTTGAGCGTGACCCAAAGCTGGCCGTCCTTGCCGATCTTCGGGCCGAAGGCGTACTCGTGGTAACTGCCGCTGACTTCCCAACTGTTGCAGAACGTCTCGACCACATCGATGCGATCGTCGCCATCCTTGTCTTCGACGCGCGTCAACTCGGTCCGCTGAGCCATGTAGATACCCTCGGGAAACTTCGGCGGGTTGACCACCATCCCCAACGGTTCGTGCAGCCCGAAAAGCATCCGCTTATACCGAACGATCTGCTCGTCGGCCGGATCGATCTCTTCGTCCTTGCCCTGATCGTTCTTCACTTTCAACTTCTGCCCGGCCAGCGCAAGTTGTTCGGCGTAGACGTTGTCGATCACATACAACTCGCCCCGCCGCGTGCAAGCCAGCAGCCGCGTTCGCTCCGCATCGAGCCATCCCAACCCGCCGACCTCCAGGGTGATGTCATCAGGAATTGGGAACGTCACCATGCGGTAGTAATCGTCCTCGGTGGGCTTGTCTTGCGCGAATGCCGCCGTCGCAAGAAGGTATGTCGCGAAAGCGACGAGCATTCCCCCCCTTGGCAAGGGGGGGCTAGCGAGGGTTTTAGTCATGTTTATTATTCCTCATCCTAAAGTACGACGGTCTTTCAAGGCCGTCGAAAACGAGAGCAAATTTACTGGACGGCCTTGGAAGAACGTCTTACCGCTCCCTTGCCAAGGGGGAAACCTCTACCACTTCATCTCCACCGAAAAGTTCATCTTGCCCTGCCGCAGAACAATCGGGACGAGCAATTCACTGCGCCCTTCGATGGTTCTTACAAACGGCTTAGAGCTGCCGTTGGAAGTAATGCGGAAACGTAAGTTGTCATCCGCAACAAACTGATCTCCATCGGCAACGATCTTCTCGCCTTGGGCGGCGCGGAAGTAGAAATCCTCAACGGCTTTGGCTGAAGACAACTCGAACGCCCTGCGCACCACTGCCGCGTCGCGCAAGAATTCCGTACCGGGTGTTTCGCGCACTTCGACGTCACCAACTGCGTACAGGAACGTCGGAATCCGGTCTTCGTCAAGTTCGTACCCTTTGAACCGCCAGCCGTCGGGCATTCGGTTGGAACCAATCTTTGCCTTCGGCTTGTCGACGGGCCACGCCGCCGCGTCACTGGTCAGCTTTGCAAACGCCGGGCCTTCAGGCAGGCGGACGATGTCGCTGGAAGGGATCTTGGCGTACTGTCCGGCACGGCCGTCCCAGACGGGTGCGGTGGTGATGAACGATCCGGTCCACGCGGCCCGCGTGCGGATCAGGTTCGCATCGAACGCCACGTGCGTCCGCTGGCGAAAGCCAACGAGGATCGTGTGCGCACCGAGCTGATCGACGAACGTGCGAAACACAATCGGTTCGTCGGTCGGTGTCAACTCTTTCCCATCGCCCGATCCCAAACCGGGCGGCGGTCCGGCCTTCTGGCCGACGCTTAAATACGCCCAAACCGCATCGATCTGTGCGTCGACTTCACCCCCTTGAATATCCTTGAAAAAAGTTTGCCCCTGCGGCCACGCCGACGGCATGCGGGTTCCGGGGCGCATCTTCTGCGGGTCTTTCAGCCAGGCGTGGAACCAGGCCGGCTTTAGGCGGCGCGAAGATTGCATCAGGTCCATCCCTTCGGCACCGGGCAGACGCAAATCACCCCACGCGTGACAGTTAATGCACGACAAGCCCTTGCTGCCGGCCAGCATCCGCCCGTCGTCAACGTGCCTGGGGGAAAACTCCGGCTCGCGCGCCGGGACTTTGCCGGCGTCGGCCTTTTCAAACAGTTCAACCGCATGCCCGATGTTCTCTTTGCCAAATTGCGGCATGCGGGTGGCCATGTAGGTGCGGTACTTCTGGCCGGAAAACAGCATGTCGTCGAAGCCCTGGTGCGTCAGCTTCGCCCCCACTTCATGCAGCGGCGGCGGCAGGCGGCCCTCGTCGCCGAGATCGACGACCCGCTCGTAAACGAAATAGTCGCTCTTGGCATCGCTCGGCCCGCCGACTTCGCCGCGCTGGTGGCAGGCGTAACAGTTCATCGCCGTCATCGTCCGATGCAAATGACCCGCGGCATCCAACTCTTTGGGCTTGGATTGCAACGACTTCAGCGATGTCTGCAGTGCTTCGATCTGCTGGGAATTGAAATCGTACTTCGGCAAGCCTCCCGCAGGCGTGGCGGACGCGCAGCCGTGGCGAGTCGCTGAGTTCAATCGGGCCAGCGGCATCGACGAGTTGATGTCGGCGAACTCTTCGCCCGACTCGTGGCACGATGCGCAGCGCAGCTTGGCAAACAGCTCGCGCCCTTTCTTCGCTTTCGCGGCATCGACTTGGAATTCAGCAATGCCGACTGGAATCATCGCTGATGCGTTGTTCAGCAAGACTCCGCCGGCCAGCGGTTGGCGCTGCTTTGCACTGGGCGGCTGCCAGGCGAACGAAAACTCGTACCCGCCGCCCCCTTGCATGAAAGCGATTTCAATCGGGTGCCGGCCTTTGCGAAGCTGTACTGCACCTTCGGTTTCCTTTGGCGGGTGGTGGCCGTCGTTGTCGATTACGATCTTGTCGTTGATGGTCACCACCGTACCATCATCCGACTTCACCCAAAACCGGTATTCACCGTCGGCAGGCACTTCCAGCAGCCCGTGGAACCGGACGCCGAAGTTCGATTTCGGCGTTGGCTTCTTTTCGGAAGCGAGCGCCGCGAACACATCTTTCAGATCAACCGCCGCGACCTGACCTTCAACATCGGGCGGTGCTTCGGCGAGGTCTTTCGCACTTTTGAAGTTGCCGTTGTAGAACGCGAACGCCACGCCCGCCCCCGGCGCGACTTCGTCTTCGCTGTACTGCTCTCGTAGCAGGTAAGCCGCGATGGCCCTGCCCTCGCCCGCTTGCAGATTGAGCGACGGCATCCGGCCCGAGGGGCGAACCTTCAGCGGGTCGTGCAGGAACGCCGCCAGTTCGTCCACGGTCGTCTTCATCGCCAGCGGCGGAAGCGGAACGGAAGGTTTGTCATCCGCCTGTGCTGCGGTCTCCGAAGGGTCTTCGTCGTCCGCTTCAATGAGATCCTCATCAATCAAATGCTTCGGCGGCGCATCGAACGCTTGATGGCAGGCCACGCAACCGACCGTATGATACAAGTCTCGGCCCCGGGCGATCTCGCTCAGGCTCGCCCCCGATGACTTCTGATCGATCAAATCGCCACGCGATGCAAGGTAGTGCACTAGCGCGTCGACAGACTCAGTTCGCTGCTTGTCGGTTAGCCCATGCATCACGTCGGGCATGGTTGTGCCG
>CALBTA010000135.1 GCA_937967755.1 uncultured Planctomycetaceae bacterium
TGCGGCAAGGGGCGTTCATCGGGCCGTCGAAGCAAGGGAACGGCCGCGGGCAGGGCTTTCAAGGCCCGGCCGGGCAGAACGTGTTGGCGCTGCCCGACGCGGCGACGGTTGCGATTCTCGAAAATGCCGAAGCTGCCTGGCCCGCTGGCGACCCGCGAGAGAATGGGGCGAAGTTTTTAGGCTATCGATTGAGCGAAGACCGCCGTCCGACGTTTCGGTACCGCATCGGGGATGTGACCGTTGAGGATTTCCCCACCGTGGCTGAAGAAGGAACAAAGACCGCGCTGGTTAGAACTTTCAATATTTCATCGGAGGCGCCGGTCGAAAACGTCTATCTGCTGGCCGCCGTGGGCGGAAGCATTACTCAGGGCGATGAGGATTGGTACGACGTGGATGGGCGCTATAAGGTACACGTCGCCGGGGGGGAGGTGAAAGTGCGGGATAGCAACGGCCGCAAGGAATTGCTGGTCGCCGTCGATCTCAGCGATTCCAAGGCCAAAGTGGTTCAGCAATACGATTGGTAAAACATGAAACGTACGACTGCCTGGTTGTTAGGGTTTGCGCTCGCGATGACTTCGGTTGCCGTAACGGCGCAAGACAACCCGACCGAGGACGATTACTACAAGCTCGAGGCGCTGCCGATTCCGGCGGAAGCGTACCTCGAAGCGGGCGGGCTGGAGATCATGCCCGATGGCCGTCTGGCGGCCAGCAGCCGGCGGGGCGAGATTTGGATGTTCGACGACCCGATGGCCGAGGACGTCGAATCGGTAACAGCCCAGCGTTATGCCCACGGTTTACACGAAGTGTTGGGTCTCGCCCAACGCGAAGGCTGGCTGTACTGCATCCAGCGCGGCGAACTGACGCGGATGAAGGACGAAGACGACGACGGCCGCGCTGATCTGTTCGAGACGGTCAGCGACGGCTGGGAAATCAACGGTGACTATCACGAATACGCCTTCGGCAGCAAGTTCGACAAAAACGGGCATCTGTGGACCGTGCTTTGCCTGACCGGGTCGTTCAGCAGCAACGTAAAGTTTCGCGGGTGGTGCTTACGGTTGACCGATGATGGAAAAACGATCCCCACGTGCAGCGGCATCCGTTCGCCCGGTGGCATCGGGTTCAACGCCGAAGGAGATGTTTTCTATACCGACAACCAAGGCCCGTGGAACGGCACGTGCGCACTGAAGTGGCTGAAGCCCGGTTCGTTCCAAGGCCACCCGGCGGGCAACCGCTGGTACGAGTTCGCCCCGGAGATGCCCAAACCCCAAGACCCGCAAAGCGGTAGCCGGTTCCACATCGAGGCGGACAAAATTCCGCAGTATGTTCCGGCGGCCATTCTGTTCCCCTACAACAAGATGGGCAAGTCGGCCAGCGGCGTGGAACCTGATACGACCGGCGGCAAATTCGGGCCGTTCGCCGGGCAGGTGTTCGTCGGCGATCAAAGCCACAGCACGATCATGCGTTGCTACCTGGAAAAGGTCGCCGGAAATTACCAAGGGGCCTGCTTCATGTTCCGCCAGGGAATTGGCAGCGGCACGCTGCCGCTGTTGATGCACAAGGATGGGGCGATGTTCGTCGGCGGAACGAACCGCGGCTGGGGCTCGCGCGGCGGCAAGCCGTATAGCCTGGAGCGCTTAACGTGGACGGGCGAGGTTCCGTTCGAAGTGCATGAAATGCGGGCCAAGCCCGACGGCTTTGAACTGACGTTCACGTTGCCTGTGGATGCCGAGACCGCGGGCGACATCGCGTCGTACAAAATGACAACTTACACGTACATCTTCCAATCGGCATACGGCAGCCCTGAAGTTGATCATACGGCTCCGAAGATCACGAACGTGGTTGTCGCCGACGATGGCAAGAGCGCTCGACTGTATGTCGACAAGCTGCAGCGCGGCCACATTCACGAACTACACATGCCGGGCATCCGCAGCAAGGATGGCCTGCCGCTGCTGCACAACGTTGGCTACTACACGCTGAACAACATTCCTGAAGAGCCGAAGATTTCCAAAGCGGGCGAACCTTACGAGGTGACCATCGCCCCGTTCACTGCCAGCAGCCCCGATGCGAAGTGGAAAGCCGAAGTCCGGTTCCGCCCCGCGGGTAACAGTGAATATCAGTCCGTTCCCGTGGAGCGTGGCGACGATGGGCTTTACTGTGTGATTCCGGCAGCGGTCACCGACGCTCCGTTCGAGTACTACGTGAAATTTAGCGAGCAAGGCCGCCAGCCGACCACGCGGCCTTCGTCGGGAGCTGACTCTCCCTTTCAAGTTCAGATTGATGCGGAGGCGCCCAGCGGCGTCGATGAGTTGACGGCGCGTGAGGTGAGTGACATTGCGGTCGAATTAGCATGGCAGGCGGCCACGGACGATCGGGGCGTTGCGGGTTATTCACTGTTCCGCGGCAATGCGGAAGGGTTCGACTGTACGCAAGCGACGCAAATCGCGCGGACCAGCGGCCCTGAATTGCACTGGACCGACCCCGAGCCGCCTGCCGGTTTGACCGCCTGGTACGCCGTGCGGGCGAGTGATGTTGCCGGACGCAAAGGCCCGCCCCGCTATTTGTCGGTCGATGTGCCGCGCAACGCCGCGCCACGGAACCTCTTGAAGCTGACCGCCATATCCGCAGGCAAGAAGGCCTTCTTGCGTTGGACAGGTGAGATGGACCCTGATGTCACCGCGGTGGAAATCCTTCGTGGCGATGGCGAAGAAGGTGAGTTGGCCAAGATCGAAACGGTGACCGACCTGAAACGGGGCCGGTTCGTCGATGAAAATCTGAAAGCCGATGGAACTTACCGCTACGCCGTTCGCGTGGTCGACCGCGGGAAGCTGGCCAGTGATCTGACCGAGCCGCAGATCGTCCGCTCTGGCTTGTACCTGCGGCGGATCAATTGTGGGGGAGAGGAGTTCATCGGAGCCGACGGCATCCCGTGGGAAGCCGACCGTGACCGCCAGCCCGGCAGCGGCATCTGGTCCACAAAATCGGCTGTCGCCGATGCGGATGACCTGGGGCCGGTCTACCAAAGCGAACGCTGGTCGAACCTGGCGGTGAAGTACCGGTTGGAAGTCGAACCGGGCCAGTACGAAGTCTCGCTGCTGTTGGCTGAAATCAACCCGCAATTCGCCAAGGAAGGGAAGCGAACGTTCAACATCTCCATCAACGGCGAGCAGCGGCACAAGGCGTTCGACATCTTCACCAAAGTCGGGGCGCAGGCCGCCTGCGAAGTCACACTTCCAGCCGAGCCAGTCGACGGGGCGATTGAAATCGAGCTGCGCAAAGTCTCCGGCGGGCCAGCGCTGAAGGGCATTCAAATACGCGGGCTGAAATGAGTCGGCCGTCTGCTTCCGCACCTACTGTTCGTGCCGCCTGCTGCGTTGAATTCGGCGTACTGACCGCCTGTTGAATTCCAGCCGGTAACCGCGTGAAAACGTTTGAAATCGTGTGCCGCTTCGTCTATCGTAGCGGGAACGTTGCAGTCGCCTCCCGGCGAAGCTAGTGCGCCCGCCCCAATGCCCACCTTTGAAAGGCCAGCGATGAAGAGTTTCCAGTTCCTGTTGACGATGGCGATTTGTATGTTCACCTCGGCTTCGCTGTGGGCGGAAGTCAAGCAAGAGGAAATTGCGGTCGAGATTGAGCGGGCCTTCCCGGAATTGAAGTTCCGCCGGCCGATCGTCGTGACGCACGCCGGCGATGGATCGGATCGGGTCTTCGTCGCCGAGCAGTATGGTTCGATCCGCATCGTGGCCAACGATCAATCGGCGACCGAGACGAAGCTGTTTCTCGATATCGAGGATCAGGTGATGTACAAGGACAAGGAGAACGAAGAGGGCCTGCTCGGGCTGGCGTTCCACCCGAAATACAAAGAGAACGGGCAGTTCTTCATCTACTATACCACGCGCGACGCGCCGAACACGTCGGTCATTTCGCGGTTCCGCGTCAGCAAGGACAACCCCGACAAGGCCGATGCCGAGTTTGAAGAAGAGATCATGCGCATCAAGCAGCCGTTTTGGAATCACAACGGCGGCACCATCATCTTTGGCCCCGAAGGCTATTTGTACGTCGGCCTCGGCGATGGCGGCAAGGCGAACGATCCGTTGTTGGCCGGGCAAGATCTGTCGACGTTGCTGGGTTCCATCTTGCGTATCGACATCGACAACAAAGACGAAGGCAAAAACTACGCGATTCCCAAAGACAATCCGTTCGTTGGCAAGGAGGATGCCCGCGGCGAAATCTATGCTTACGGTGTACGCAACATTTGGCGTATGGCATTTGACAGCGAAACCGGCGTCCTGTGGGCGGCTGACGTCGGGCAGAAGCTGTACGAAGAGATCAACATCGTCGTTAAAGGTGGCAACTACGGCTGGAACGTGCGGGAAGGTTTTCACAAGTTCGCCGGGGAGACCGAAAAGACACCCGAGGGCATGATCGACCCGGTGTGGGAGTACAACCACAACATCGGCAAGTCGATCACCGGCGGCAATGTCTACCGCGGCCAGCGGGCATCGAAGCTGACCGGTAAATATGTTTACGGCGACTACGTGACGAACAAATTCTGGGCTCTCGACTACGACACCGAAGCCAAGAAGGTCCGCGCCAATTACTCCATCCCCGGCGGGGAAAACAAACCAGTCATGACCTTCGGCGAAGACCAAGCCGGCGAAATGTACTTCACAGATTCCTTCGGGCGGTTGTTTTGGTTTAAGGACAAGTAAGTGGATCCGCAAACCCTCACCCAAGGGCAGAGGGTGACTCTGCAGCCGCATCTTCACCGCGCCCGGCCAATGACCTTCGCACCCAGCCTAGCCATTCGTCGGACGATTGCCCGTAAGGGCGGAATTTTTCGTACTCGCCGCGCTCGTCGTTGTAGAGCACGGCCCGGTTCACGCCCAAACTGCTGGCCATCGGCGAATCGATCAGGTTGCTCGAATCGGTCGAGCTAACTTGGAATAGCACTCGCAATTCCAAATCGCGCAGGGCTTTGCGGTCGAACCAACGGTTCACGTTGTTGTAACTGTCGCACCAAATCAGCGCGTGAATTCCGTGCCCAGGGCCTTCGCGCAGAATTTCGGCGAACTGTTTCGCGGCGCTGACTTTCTCTTCCTCACCGAAGCTGGAAAACCCGAAGTCGTCGTCTGACGCCTGCAAGTCGCGGAAGCGGGCCAGGTTGTTGATTACCAGGAACAACGACGGAGCCGCATCGTCCCCTTCATCCGTCCGGCGTTTCAGTTCCGCGGCCACGTCGGCAACCGCCGACGCGCACTCCTTCGGCGAAAAAGTTTCGGTGTCGGGCGACAGGCTGCGGGCGACCCGCTTCCAATACCCGAAGCCCGATTCGTCCGCCCGAGCGCCGTCAAGAATCACAAATCGCGGGCCGGGTGCCGCCGGCGATCCGTTGGCGACCGTCGTGCGGTGCGCAGCCAACGCCACGGCGGTGGTGGCCATCGTTCCGCAGGCCAACTCTTCATGCTGCCCGACGATCAGCAGGTTCGTCCCCGAATGCCGCGCGAACGTCACGGCGGTCGGCTCCTTGATGGCGACCGACGCCCCAAGCCACGCCTGCGGAGCGGTCGTCGCCTTCGGGCAACCTTGCTCGACCAGCGCCGTGAGTTGATGGTTGTCGCTGGGATTGGAAGGCACGTTCCCTTCGAACACAATCGCCGGCTCGACCTCGACCTGCCGTTGCTCGGCAATCTCCGCGATTCGCCGCAGGCAGGCTTCGCGTTCGTGATCGGGCAGCCAGACCACCTGAAACGGATTGTTCCCTTCGATCAACCCGTTGGCGTCGTTGTAGATGGCGGCACCCGGCCGGTTCAGCAAGCGGGCCGCCGTGTTGTCTTCGCTCAGAATCAAGTGGGCGTCCGACTCGCTGCATTGCAATGCCACCCGAACCGCCATCTGCCCGATCGTGCTGCGGGCCAACGAATAGGCCCCGGCCAGCGTCTGCGTGCCCAGAATCACATGCATCCCAAACGCCCGGCCTTGGCGAACCAACCGATCCATCAACAGCGACGCCTCGCGGGCGACGTGATCGTCGGCGACGAACAGCTCTTGGAATTCATCGACGATCAACAGAATTCGCGGCATCCGCGCGTCGGGGTTGGCGTCGCGAAAACCTTTCACATCCTGCACACCTTGCGAACGAAACAGATCGCCGCGCCGCTTCAATTCTTCGTCCAGCCGCTGCAACACGCTCAGGCCGAATTCGCGTTCGCTTTCAATCGCAATCACCCGCGCTTGCGGCAAGTGATACGTCGCATAGGGGTTAAACTAGAACCCCTTCTTAAAGTCGATCAGGTAAAACTCAAACTCATCGTAGCCGTAGCTGGCCGCACGGTTCGTGATCAACGCGTTCAACAACGTCGACTTGCCAGAGCCGGTCTTACCCGCCATCAAAACATGCTGCGACGTTCCCTTGCCCAGCCGCATGTGTTGCAGCTTCGTCGCGCCGGCGCGGCCCAGGGCCACGTCGATGCCCGACCGGCTGTCGGCTTGCCACCAGGCGTCGTCTTCGGGCAACACGCTGGCGAAGGGGACTTCGACCCGGCTGGAATCTTCGGCCGCTTTGCCGATGGTGCGAACCGCTTCGGTGAACGTCGCATCGTCTGGCGGGTTGTCGAGTGTCAGCGGGAACCGCCCCAGCTGCTGGTCGGCTTGTGTGAATTTGTGTCCATCGTGCTTGAGCGTGACGGCGGTCGCTTCCAAATCGCCCAAGTCAAACTTGCGTTCGGCGGCCAGCTTCGTATCAACGCTCATCAACGTCGAGACACCGCACCGCGGCCCGCTCGACGCGATGCTGATCAACCGCCCGGCCGCTTCCTCGGTAAAATTCGCCGGATAATTCGCGCCCACCAGCACGCGGTCCGGCTCGGCGCCTTCCCAGGCGTGGAGGTTGTACTGCTGGATCGATTCGAATTCGTTCCGCAGGTATTTCTGGATCACGTTTTCCATGTGCTCGGTCACATCGACCAGGCGCTTGTTGATGTGCGACGACTCGGTCCAGATGCGGTTGGTGACTAGCTGTTCATCAAAATCGGCCAGGTGCATGAACGCCGAAAAGTTCTGGCCGCGGCCCGTCGGATCAACTATCGTAAATCGCACCTTGCCCGGCGGAAGCGTGGCCAGTAACCGCAACATCACGTTCTGCATCGCCAGCACGGCGTCGTCACGGGCGTCGCCGTCGGCCTCAAGCAGCAGCGAAGGGCATTCGGGAAAGGTCAACAGCGCCGGCAGGTCGTACTCGGTTCGGTCGATCTGCAGATCAGGATGTTCGGGCACACCCGGCGCATCGTCGGTGCCAAAATCGTGTACGTGCAGATGGAACTGCCCGAAGCGAACCGCCTGCGGGGCATCGCCGGCCGGCTTCCAATTGGTCCAATCGATTTCATTCCAGTCGCCGACCCGTTGGCGGCAGAACTCGCCCGTCGCGTCGATCACTTCCTGAAACTTGTTGACGCCACCGTGCCACTTGCTGACCAGCGCTTCCCACGCCGTGTCGAACTGCTGCTGGCTGGCGGCCAGGTCCTTTTCCAGTTGCTGGGACAGGGCCTTCAGCGCTTCGTCATGTTCGCTGCGCAACTTTTCCATCGCCGGCGGGTAGTGCGACTCGGCGGCCGCTAGTTGCTCGCCGCGGCGGGATTTGATCGCCGCGAAGCGCTCGCCGAACTCGGCATTGGCGGCATTGAGTTTTCCATCACGGTCAGCAGTAAGACGCTGCTTGATCTTGGTCCGCTCGTCATGGGCGTCGTGCAGTTTCTTGTCGCGCGTTTGCACCAACTCGTTGTAGACCGGTTCAAACTTCCGCTTCCCCTCGCCATAGATCGCCCGATTGGCGGCGTTGGCCTGGTCCATCTCTCTTTGAAATTGCCGGAAGACCGCGACCGTCCGCCCGCGGGCAATCGGATAGATCAACGCGGAACCAACAATCGCCGCCAACAGTCCGCCGCCGATGCCCAACAGGAAAACGTTTGTCCATGAGAATTGCAGCACGAACGCCGCGACGCAAAACCCGATGATCGGCAGGAAGATCATCAAGATGACTGGCCAGCCTTCGTAAATGAAACGGGCTGACAGCAAATGTTCGTTACGCGTGATCGCTTCACGGCCGCGGACCATTGCTTCGCTAAACGCCTGTTGCGGATCATCGAGCGGCTGGGAACCGCCAGTGCCGGGGATCTCTGCGTCATCTTCGGTTTCAAGATCGGATGGTTGATTCGAATCCGGCGGATTGATGCGCCGGGTGCGCAATAGTTGCACCGCTTCGGCCGTGAGCGTGTCCACGGCCTGTTTCTGCACAGCACACAGTTGTTTGACCGCCGTGAACTGGGCAATCGGCTCTTTCTTGTTTCGCTCGAATTCGCCCGCTGCCTTATGCTGCGCGTGGTGCTTCGCATCGCGGGCGACGGCATCCTCCTTGGTGAAGTGCCGGGTGATCACGTCGGTCGCCTCTTGTTGCTCGCTGGCGATGATGTAGTTTTCGTTGTCGTATTGATGCTCGGCGTCCGATTTCGCTTTTTCAAAATCGGCTTCGAGCTGCGCATACTCGGCCTTGAATTGCGACGTGAGCCGCCCTCGCTCGGCATCGAACGCGGCTTGTAGTTGCCGGTCACGCTCTTGTTGGTCGCGCGGCAGTTCCGACTGTTGCTGCGCGCGCCAGCGCACCAGTTCAGCAAACTGGTCGAGCGATTGTTTCTGACCGGCAATCGTCAAAAACGTTTGAGATTGTGGCTCGGATTGAGTCACTGCGCATCGCCTCTGCTGCGGTTCCTTGCCCTGCTGGCCCTCGTCGATTCATCCCCCGCCGCGCGCTTCCGCAACGGCCGATTTCATTGTACCAACGCCCACGCCCACAGTGTGCCCCTCATCAACTCGTTTCACGTCCGTAGCGGCAAGCTGCCAGCTTGCCCGCTAATAGGCTTCACTTCAATTCTCACCTGTGCAGCTTGCTTCACCGCCGCGATCAACATCCAGCCGCACCAGTCAACAAGCTGGCAGCTTGTGACTACGATGAAAGACAACCGTGAAAACATCCCCCACCGATGGCCATGGCGCGCTGACATATTCTTGTATTTTGTCAGCGCGCGATAGGTCCCAAGGGAATCCCCGCAGCGCTGACAAATTCATTTTTTTGTCAGCGCGCGG
>CALBTA010000136.1 GCA_937967755.1 uncultured Planctomycetaceae bacterium
CGGGCCAAGCCACATTGACCTGTTTGATTACAAGCCGAATCTGCAAAAGATGCACGGCAAGCCCTTGCCCGATTCGGTCAAGGGAACGCAGCGCGTCACCGGCATGACGGCAGGCCAGAAGCAGTTTCTCACCAACGCCCCGATCAAACCGTTTCAGCAGCACGGCAAGTGCGGGCGCTGGATCAGCGAACTGCTGCCGCACACTGCGAAGATTGTGGACGACATCGCCGTTCTGAAGGCGGTTCACACCGAAGCCATCAATCACGACCCGGGTATCACCTTCATCAACACCGGCAGCCAGCAAATTGGGCATCCGCCGCTGGGGGCGCGGCTCAGTTACGGTCTGGGCAGTGAGAACGAGAATCTGCCAGGTTATATGGTTTTGATCAGCCAAGGCACCGGAAAGAACCCGGGCCAGCCGATCTTCGCCCGCCTGTGGGGCAGCGGCTATCTCCCCAGCAAACACCAAGGCGTCCGACTTCGCCCCGGCGCGAATCCGGTGTTGCATTTGTCGAACCCCGCCGGCATCGACCGCGCGACCCGGCGCGAACAACTCGATGATCTGGCCGCCCTCAACGCCCGCCATGCCAAGCGGACTGGCGATCCTGAAATTGAAGCCCGCATCGCGCAGTACGAAATGGCGTATCGCATGCAAACCTCCGTACCCGATCTGACCGATCTGTCGGACGAACCGCAGCGCATCTTCGAAATGTACGGACCCGAAACCCGCACGCCCGGCAGTTACGCCGCCAACTGTCTGCTGGCCCGGCGGATGATCGAACGGGGTGTTCGTTGCGTGCAACTTTTCCATCGTGGTTGGGATCAACATAACTCACTCGTCTCGCACTTGGGCAATCAATGCCGCGATACCGATCAGGCCAGCGCCGCACTGGTGACTGATCTGAAACAGCGTGGTTTGCTGGATGAAACACTCGTCGTCTGGGGCGGAGAATTCGGACGCACCGCTTACAGCCAAGGCGGGCTCAACAGCGGGCGTGATCATCATGGGCGTTGCTTCTCGATGTGGATGGCGGGCGGCGGAATCCAAGGCGGTATCGAACATGGCGAAACCGACGACTACTGCTACAACGTCGCAGCAGGCGGAACGCACATTCGTGATCTCAACGCGACCATCCTGCACCAGATGGGCATCGACCATCGCCGGCTGACCTTCAGATTCCAAGGCCTCGAGCAACGCCTGACCGGTGTGGAACCGGCCCGCGTCGTTCAAGAGATTCTCTCGTGAGCTAGCACTGCTGCGACCACATTCTCACTTCCGCTCGAATACCGCTTGTGCGGAATATTCCTTCAATGCGGGCATCCGTTTAGGTCGATGAAAGGATTGAGCGACCCAATTCTGGCGCGCATCCCACTGCTGCGCCGCTCGACCCGCACCCGCTTTTCACACAACCGATTCATTCGGGGGGAACACGATGCTCCGCCGTTTATTGCTGCTGACGATTTGCGCCGCCGCTTCCTACGCGGCCTTCGGCGCTGACGATGCCCAAGCCCAAGACCGTGCCTTTGGCCGCAACTGGGGTCACACCTACAACACGCACGACTGGGAACGGTTCTATCACTATCCGTACGTGTACTACCCGCAGAACTACTGGGGGAACGAGTACTATCGCAGCGCCGAAAGTTTGTACTATCGCTATCCGCAAGAGATGCGGATCCCGGTTTACAACAAAGCCTGGCAGAACTATTACCCCGCCGGACGCAAGGAACTCGTCGGCCCCTCGCCGACCGTTGGCCGGTACCACTGGGGCCATCACTTCATCTTGGATGTATTCTAACAGTCCGGCGAGCGGGGAGCGTCAGCTCCCTGAATCCGCAACGCGACAGCGCCATATAGAAGTTGCCGACTTGCCGTACGTCGTTTAACCGCAGGCCCATCGGGCCGCGCGTCGGCTGCGGCTTGAATCAAGGCGAGCTCGAACGTGCCAGACATCGACCTTCCCGCCACGACGCGCTTCCCGTTGGGGCGCGGTTAAACGAACCCAACGCTGTAGCACTAAGCTGTGAAATTCGGTTGCAGGGCGAGCCTCCTGCCGAGCCACGCGCCTGAATCATCCTCCTGATAGGTCCTTCGTTTAACGCACATGGAACCCGGTGGACGCCGGGTTCGCTCTGCTTACTCTTGCCGCGTCGTCGCACTCTCGCGCCGCGGCCGGTCGATGCCAACTACCCGCCCGTTGAATTTCGCTCACAGTGATCCGCATCGTCACCCCACAAAGCCGCGACCGGTGGTCGCGCAGATGCGTGGACCAGCGCGACCACCGGTTGCGGCTTTGATTCACGGATGGGCAAGCATCCTGCTGACCCGCGCGCAACACACGCGTTGCGCGCCGCTTAGGTGCGCGCAACAAAAACTTGGACTCCAGGGGTCCCCAAAAGCGTTGCGCGTTGCGCTGCCGCGCGCAACACCGCCGTTGCGCGCCCTCTCCCTCTGGGAGAGGGTCGGGGTGAGGGAATAGCGGTGCACCAGCAACGTCTACAAGATACCCAGTGAATAACATCTGCGGCCGCTCCTTCGATAGTTGCGGGCTGTTTTTCCAGCTATTTACGGACATGGGACGCACAAGAAAACTGTTCTTTTGTACATCATACCAACCGCCCTTCAATTGTCAAGAAATTGACCCTTTATTTTCTGGGAATTTTCTGTCGCACCTCGCTGGTGCGAATGAGTCAGTTCATCTCGGTAACCGCTCGCACCAGGAA
>CALBTA010000137.1 GCA_937967755.1 uncultured Planctomycetaceae bacterium
GGGCAACAGCAACCGGGCAAGCAAGTTGCGGGTCAGCCGCAAGCGGACGAGCATCAGCACGCCGACGATCACGCCGGCCGAGATGCCCAGCACGCGGACATTGAGTGAGCCGCCCGCCCATTGGTGGGCAGCTTGCAGAACCGCGACAAGCGACCCGACCGTCGCGGCGATTTTATCGAAGTGCTTGACAACAAACCGCCGGCTCGCGTCCCAGCGGCCCGGTTTAACTGCACGTGAACTCACGGCGGCTTCCTTCCCGGATGTGAACGCCAGCGGCTGCAACTACACGGAAAATGCGTGCGGAGCGTATCAACCGCACCCCCCGCGAACAAGGGGAAACGTCACGTGTACGCCGTGCTATCATCGCACTATTGGCTACACTGAGGCGAATCGGCTGCGCAGATGTAGAACGGGCACTCTTGCCCGTTATGGACCGGGCAAGAGGGCCCGGCCTACAGCAAAATAGCACACTGCGCTGATTCGGCCTGAATTGACTTTCCGGACTGAGAACAACATGACTGCCTCCCCGCTACTAAACCGCTTCCTCCGCTACGTCCGCATTCATACCACGGCGGACGAGAATACGACTGCTTACCCCAGTTCGCCGGGGCAGTTGGTGTTGGGTAAGTTGTTGGTCGATGAACTGCGGGCGATGGGCATCGAGGACGCGCATCAGGATGAACATGGCCTGGTGTATGCGACCGTGCCGGGGACTGTGGAACACCCAGCGCCAGTGGTTGCTTTCAATGCGCACGTTGATACTTCGCCGGAGACCAGCGGAGAGAATGTGCAGCCGCAGGTGATTGAATCTTACGAAGGCGGGGATATCGTGCTGCCAGGCGATTCGTCGCAGGTGATTCGCGTCAGCGAGAACGCCGACCTGGAGCCGCTCAAGGGCGCGACGCTGATCACGACCGACGGCACCACGCTGCTCGGCGGCGACGACAAGGCGGGCATCGCCATCATCATGCAGTTGGCCGAGCACCTGATGGCCAACAGCGAAATCCCCCACGGCCCTATTCGCATCCTTTACACGTGCGATGAAGACCTCGGCCGCGGCGTTGATCATGTTGATTTCGAAAAACTGGGTGCCGACGTTTGCTACACGCTGGACGGGCCGGGTGCGAATGATATCGACACCGAAACGTTCTCCGCCGATTTGGCGACCGTGACCATTCGCGGCGTGAACATTCACCCTTCGATTGCCAAAGATCGGATGGTCAACGCCATTCGTGGCGCAGGTGAATTCATCGCCAGGTTGCCGAAAGACTCGCTCGCCCCGGAAGTGACCGACGGCCGCGACGGGTTCATGCACCCTTACGTCATCGAAGGCCTCGTCGCCGAAGTGCGGCTGAAAATCATCCTGCGCGATTTCGAAACTTCCGGCCTGGAAGATCAAGCGCAGCGGTTAAGGGCAATTGCGAAAGAAGTCGCCGCCGACATGCCCGGATTGGAAATCGACGTCGATGCCCGCGCTCAATACCGCAACATGCGCGACGGGCTGCTGAACGAACCCAGGGCGGTGGACTACGCCGTCGAAGCCCACCGGCGGCTGGGCCGCCAGCCGAACCTGGCCATCATTCGCGGCGGCACCGACGGCTCGCAACTAACCGAGCGCGGCTTGCCAACGCCCAACCTTTCCAGTGGTCAGCACAATCCGCACTCACCCTTGGAATGGGCTTGCCTGGACGAGATGCAACAGGCAGTGGAAGTGCTGATCGAGTTGGTTCAGATTTGGGCCGAGAGATAAACTGCTGCGGAACATCTAGTCAAAGGAAGTGCTGCCAGGGCGCAATGGCGGCATCCGGCGCGCGGGGCAGCAGCGGCACTTTTGCCGGTTCCAGACGTGAGCTGATACCATGCACATACTGCCCGCCACGGTCATGACCTGTTCGCCGCGACCGAACAACACGTTGTGACCGAACAATAGCGCGCCTGATAGGAGCGCTACGCCTGCCCCGCCAAGTAGCAGCACGCCGACGTAGCCATGTTGCCGGTATCCCGCGCCCCAGGCGATTAAGCCGATTGGTGCAACCGCGGCGAACAGCCCTACGTGAATCCAAAAGTCAGTCGGTGTGGAGCAACAGGCCGCGCGCTTGAAGTCATCGCTCGCGAGTGGGGCGTTTGCTGAACTCGGGCAGCATTCTTCGTCAATGCTCACTGCTTGAACTTCCGCAACTACCGGTGTGCTACCGTTTGCTTGTCCGATGCCTAGCGTGGGAAGAAATGGCAACAGAAGAAGCAACAGCGGAAACACGAGGCAGTGGACCATACACAGCGCCGAAGCGCACACCCCCAAGGCATCCAAGTTGAAACGGAATCTCTTCATGGGTTTGTTGGTTGGCTGAAAGCGAGTGCAGCGGAGTGAGTGCGGAGCGCGTTTATTCGCCGCAGTTCCGACATCAGATTCGCATCGAAGCAGGCTTTGTGTTCGTTCAACTCGGACACCAACGCGAGGTGAACTTGGGCCGCCTGTTGCACTATCAATCCATGAGGGCCGGTTGCAGCTTGCCGTCTGTTCCATATCTGGCGAACGCGCCCCCGGCCGTTGGAAGCAGCCAACCGCTCGCGCCAGAAACCTTCGCGAGGGCACGAAGAATCCGTTCGAAACAAGTACAGGCCAAAGTGGCGTAGGCGCATTGCCTGGGCGTTGCAATAGCGGTAGTCCTCCGCTGCGTCTTCGATGGGCGTAGGCAGAATCGCCTCGACTTCCACAACGTTTCCCCCAATCCGTTGGGTGACTTCCAAATCACGGGAGTCGGCAACCACGATCAAGGCGCGGCGTTCCGCTGCGTCTGCAACAGCGGGGATTGAGAGCAGCAGGGCAAAACACGCTAGTTTTGGGTCATCCATCGCGAATTTCCTGGGGAAATTGGGTGGGAGATCTCCATTTCCTCCCCCGCCGATTGCCGAACAAACCGTGGGATTGTAGACTTCACGAATTCGATTGTAAATGTGGTGGATTGTTATTTGCAAGTCAATTGCATTATAAGGCAGTATGTCAAGAGGGACGACCTACATACTGAATGCTGCCCACATCACAATGAAGGCATGCGTTTAAAAACGTCACCAAGGAATAACGTCACGAGAAGAAGGATGAAATCTGCGAAGATCAAACCCAGGGTGTGCGCTGCGATCCTACTTTCGTTGCTGGGGTGCAACCCCACGCCCGCGGCGCGAGACAGACACCATCTAGAACCCCCGCCGACCATCGCGGTGACGAGCGCTCAGATGCAAGAACTCGTTGAGTCCTCTGATAGCCCCGTCGTCGTCGAGTTCGGCGTCGACATCGGTTGTGCAAGGTGCGACGACATGCGACGGCAAGTTGCTGAGTTGTCGCGCGATCTCGAAGGAACGGCGCAAGTCGTGCGGGTGGACTTTAACGCGAACCGAGAATTGGCTGCTCAATTTGGCGCGAATGTCTGTCCGAGCTACGTCATCTTCGACCAAGGGCAAGCCATTAGTGCGCACTCCTATCCAACCTCCGCGGATTTGATCCGAATCGATCTGGAGTCAAGAGTGCTGCAAAGTAACGGGTTTTAGGTTCGCCTCCGTTACGAAAAGAAAAAGGCACAGACCTTTCGGCCTGCGCCCTTTCTGGATCCTTCTCTCTCGGTAGGGTTCGCCTAGCGGCCGAATCGGATTCGGAACGAACCGTTGCCGAAGCTTATGCTGCCACCTTCCCGGCGGTGGTCGGAGTGCCGGCGAACGCTGTGTCGGTTGACACCGTGACGCTGGACACTGTGACCATGCACGCCATGTCCACCAAGGTAGTGGTCGTCGAAGTGGTCGTGGAAGTGCAGCGCCTGGTAGTATCGCAAGTCGCGGACTTCGGCCCGCAGATTGTGCAACGTCCGCTCGAAACTTTCGACCTGGCTTCTCACGTGGCACAAGTCACCGTGAATATGCCCATGGCCATGTTCGGCGTCGTGCACGATGTGCTCGATCAGTTCTTCCATGTGATGGAACAAGGCGTCGGCACGGTCGAGCTTGTACGCCATCTGATCCAACCCGTGGCTGCGGTGGGCCAGCAAGTGAATGTCACGGGCCAGGCCGTAGAGTTGGGCGGCGTCACTCCGCAAGTGACCGAAGTGAGCCGAGTGGCGGAAGTGGGCGTTGAATTCCCAGTACAGCCCCGCGGCTTTGCGTTGTAGGTTGGTCGCCTTGACATCGACGCTGTGGTACGTCGCGGCGGCGGCGTTGGGCGCAAGCGTTCCGGCGATGGCAACGGTCAAGGCGGCGATAGTTGTGCGTGCAAGTGTCATGATTGGGTCTCCTCTCTTAGCGACGATGTGTATGCGGCTAATCCCGTTTAGCTGAGAGAAGATATTGCAGCGGCCATGCCAAAACCTGAATCGAGGCCATACCATCGATGTAAAGTATTGTAATTAAAGAACTTATGGGCAATGGAGTGCTTGGCGACCTTTCCAATTTCCATCCCAAAGCGCCATCATTGTGACTACACCCAACGGTTTCAGTGACATCACTTCGACATCCTCGGCAGCTAATTCGTATGGATTGGGCAAGCCTTCTGGTTGAAGCTTTGCCGGCTATTCGTTGCCTGCCAGTATCGCTAGCAGCAACGTAAATGCACGACCTGCGGCGGGGCGAAGAAATCTTATGGCCGTGCGAAACCGCCGCCCGATTGTGAATTGCGACGCGACAGTTTTTCGCAACGTGCTTCGCAACAACCCACGATTGCCAAACTTGTCGCCTGGTACTTTTACTTCGCCGTTGTGCTCGCTCCCACGAATCGCACCAACGGCGTAGGAATCTTGAAACGGAAAGGAAGTCCCGTGAAATTGTCTCTCTCTCGTGCGCTGTTGGTATTTGCCGGACTCGCTGTTTGTGCACCCGCCTATGCCCAGCACTACACGCAATGGTCGGCCCCGGTTTATCGCGTGAGCCACTCGGCATTGCTACAAGGTGACGAAACTGTGCCTCCGGCGCCCGGCACGGCAGTGGAATCCAGCGACGACATGCCAGCCGCTCCCACGCCGGCCGATCCCGCGATTCAATCGTAAGACCCGGTCCTGGATCCCGCCCCTTGCGTCGGTACGGCTCAACCAATCAACAACTATACAGCGGCCGCTCCCCAAACCGCGATGGCCGCCAAACGTTCCAAAGGTGCGATGGGTTGCGGCGGATCGATGCTGCTCGACTGCTGCTGCTGCCCGGAACCTTGCGTCACGTTTGAAGTCGGCGGAATTTTTCTGCGGCGTGAAAACCCTGACAACCAAGTCTTTATGACCAACCCGGCTGCCGGCGGCGCGGTGGTGTTGCAGTCGGACGACGCCCAACTCGGCTGGGCTGGCGGGATTCAATTCGCGCTGACCGCGAAGCTGGACGACTGCACCGATATTCAACTGAGCTACTTCTCGATCAGCGACTGGAGCGACACCGCCCGCGTGCTGGATACCGGCGTCGACTATGAAACGCCGTTCACCCCGGTTGGTTTCTTCTTCCGCGCTGGTGAGTTCGGCTACCGCAGCGAGCTGCAAAACTTTGAAGCGAACGTCCGCCGCGAAGGTTGCAATTGGAACTGGCTGTACGGCTTCCGCCACATCAACCTGACTGAGAACGCCTATCTGCAACTGACCAACCCGAACGCGGAAGTGACCACCGACGTTTCGAACCACCTGTACGGTTTCCAAGTCGGTGCCGAAAACGATTTCTGCTTGGGTGGCGTGGATCTGAACGTTTGGGGCAAAGCCGGTATCTACTACAACGACAACGATCCAGTTTGCTTGACCAGTGGCGTCTTCGGCAACTTTGTTGTGACGGGCGACGATGACGGTGTGGCGTTCGTGGGCGACGCCGGGATTCGCGCCCAGTACGACATCAACTGCAACTGGTCGCTCTACGGCGGTTACCAGGTGTTGTGGGTTGGCCTGGACAGCGACGGCATCGCCTTGGCCCCGGCCCAAGTCGCGAAGATCGTCGGCCCACCCGGAACTGACACCAACGGCTCGGCGTTCTACCACGGTGCCACGTTCGGCATCCAAATGACCCGGTAACGACGAAGTGCCCTACCCGGCAAAACCCTCCCGCGCACCGCGAGAAGCAATTCTCGCGGTGCTTTTTTGATGGTTGGCCTCCGCTGGTGCGAACGGGACCGGGCATTTCATTTTTCTGAAGCTTACTTTTTTGAATTCCCCAATTCCCAAAGCCGTTGTACGACCGAAAACAGCAAGGCCGTGCTCCAGCCGAACAGCAGCAGCCCCGCGATCGCTTGGATGCCCGCAAGTAGGCGCCACGGACCGGAGATAACTACGTCGCCGTATCCAAGGGATGTGAAAGTGACCATCGAAAAGTAGACCGCCTGTTCGAACGCGTTGAATTGATCTCTCAGCAACAACCAGTAAGTTAGCCCCCAGACGGCGACTTCAGCGAAGTGCAGCAAAAGCAAGACGGTGGCCGTGAGGCAAAGAACTTGCAAACTGCCCAAGCGTTTGTCCCGGCTGATCTTCAGCCAACTCTGGCGAGAGAGCACTTGGATCCACCAACTCGTCCCAGCGGCGTGGATTCCTACTGAAAGGATGGTCAACAACAGGCCAGTGAGAATTGACTTCAGCATCAGGTTAGCTCGAGGCCGCGTAGCACCGCTGGCTGCATTTTACGACGGGCTGATTGGCTTCCTTTCTTTTTCAGCCTCCGAGGGCGGCGCGCCGCCGACAAGCTCTTGCAGACCTTGAAAGAGGACGAAGAAATTAGGAACCAGCAGCAGGGAAAAGATGGTGGCAGCGACCATTCCCCCGACGACCGCCAGCCCGACTGCGACCCGGCTGGCTGCTCCCGCCCCGGTCGCCAACAACAGAGGAACGAAGCCTAAGATGGACGAAAACGCGGTCATCAAGATGGCGCGAAATCGCAATTGCGCAGCCTCAATCGCGGCTTCCCGCAGACCGGTTCCGCCACCGCGCAGCTCGCGAGCAAACTCCACAATTAGAATTGCGTTCTTGCTGGCCAGCGCGATGAGCAGCACAATGCCGATTTGCGTATATGTGTTGTTATCTGCCCCCGCAAGGCTGACGGCGGCGACGACTCCCAACGCCGCCAGCGGAACCACAGCGATGACCGCTGCGGGGCTGGTCCAACTTTCGTATTGAGCGGCGAGCACTAGAAACACGCAGGCGATGGCTAGTGCGAAAATTCCAGCTTGCCCGCCGGCGTTTCGCTCTTGGTAGGACATTCCCGCCCATTCGTATTTGACACCCTTGGACCGGGCCATCTGTTCCATCAGTTCGAGGGCCTGGCCGGAGCTGAAACCGGGTGCGGCTGCTCCGTTGATCTGCGCCGTCGGCTTTCCGAGAAAACGCTGCACCAGTTGCGGCCCAACCGTTTCCTCCACTTCAACGAACGTGCCCAGCGAAATCATGTCCCCCTGGCTATTGCGAACTTGTAGACGCTTGATGTCGTCGGCCGTCGACCGGTACTGTTGATCCGCCTGCACCTGTACCTGGAACGTACGCCCGAGCGTGTTGTAGTCGTTGACGTAAGCAGAACCGAGGAACGCCTGCATCGTCATGAACACATCGGCCAGCGGGACATCCTTGACCTTCACCTTCGTGCGATCCACTTCAGCGTAAAGCTGCGGCGTGTTAGCACGAAAGGTTGTGTTGAGGCCCGTTAGGCCGGACTGCGCATTGCCATCGGCGACCAGTTCCTCGGCGGCGACTTGAAGCTGTGCGTAGTCGGCAGCGCCGTCTTGAATAACTTGCATCTGAAATCCGCCGGCCGCTCCCAGTCCGTCGATGGCTGGGGGCGCGAACGCGAACGCCGAAGCCTCTTGCACTTTCGAGAACTCTCTCTGCAGGTGGCCCACGATGGCCGCCTGCGACTTTTTTGGATCGCCCGCCCGTTCATCCCAGGGGTCGAACATGATGAACACCATCGCGGTATTCGCACCACTGGCGTTGTTGATCATCGAGAATCCTGAGACCGAAATCCAATCCCTAACGCCTGGCGTGCTGCTGATGATTTCGTCGAACTGTTCCATCGTTTCCATCGTCCGGGGCAGCGAGGCGCTGTCGGGTAGTTGCACGTTGGCAAACACATAACCCTGATCTTCCGCCGGCATGAAACCCGTGGGCAGGCTCATCAATCCCATACCCGTAGCGACCAGCAGCGCGGCGTAAGCGATCATCACCACCCCGACGCGCCGGACGAGGCCGCCAACGGTCCAACGATAACGGTTCGTAATAAAATCGAAGGCCTGGTTGAACCAGCGAAACGGTGCGAAGCCCTTCCCGTTGTCGCTGTTAGGGCGCAGCAAGATGCCGCACAGCGCGGGGCTGAGCGTCAGAGCGTTTACCGTGCTGATAACCACGGCTCCCGATATCGTTAGAGCGAACTGCCGGTAAAGCTGCCCGGTGATGCCGCTCATGAAAGCGGTCGGCACGAAGACCGCCAGCAGAACGAGGGTCGTCGCGATAACCGGTCCGGTAATTTCTTCCATCGCCTTGGTCGCGGCTGCTTTGGGCGGCAGCCCGGCAGCGAGGTGGCGTGAAGTGTTCTCCACCACGACAATCGCATCGTCCACCACAATGCCGATCGCCAAAACAATTCCAAACAAAGTCAGCATGTTCAGGGAAAACCCCAGCACAGCCATGATCGCAAACGTACCCACCAGCGAGACGGGGATCGCTGCGCAGGGCACGATGGTCGCCCGCCAATCTTGCAGGAAGATGAAGATTACCAAAACGACCAGCACTACTGCGATGATTAGAGTGGTGAAAACCTCGTTGATCGACTCGGTAACAAATAAAGTGGTATCGAAAGGAATCTCGTACGCGACATTCTCGGCGTCAAAATTCAATCCTTCGGCTGAGGACAACTCCGCCATCTTCCCACGGATTCCATCGGCGACGGTCAGCGAATTAGATCCCGGCAACTGGTAGATCGCGACCGCCGCGCAAGGCTTTCCGTTGAAGGTGGCGTCGAACTTGTACTGCTGCGAACCGCGCTCGACTCGGGCAACATCCTTGACCCGGGTGACGCGGCCATCGGCCGAAGTCTTGACGATAATTTCGGCGAACTGCCTGGCGGATTCCAATCGGCCTTGCGTGTTGATCGTCAGCTCGTAGGCCGTTCCTTCGTCGGTCGGCATGCCGCCAACCTGCCCGGCGGCAACTTGAACATTTTGCTCTCGAATTGCTCCGATGATTTCGTCGGCAGTCAGGCCGCGCGCCTGCATCGCACCCGGATCGAGCCAAACCCGCATGGCGTAATCGCCCACGCCAAAAACTGTGACTTGCCCGACACCTTCGACACGTGCCAGTTCGTCGCGGACGTAGATGCTGGCGAAATTGCTCAGATTCAACGCATCGCGCCCGCCATCTTCTGGCCCGACGGTCGAATACAGGGTGATGAACTGAACGATTTGAGTCGACTGCTTCTTGGTCGTCACACCCTGGCGGCGAACTTCTTCAGGCAGTTTGGTTTCGGCCAAAGCGACGCGGTTCTGCACCATCACCTGGGCCATGTCCATGTCGGTGCCGACCTCGAATGTAACAGTCAGCGTGT
>CALBTA010000138.1 GCA_937967755.1 uncultured Planctomycetaceae bacterium
GACGCCATCGTCTACGGCGAGCGCGAAGCGGGCCAGTGGATGGCCGGCAGCGATGTCTTCCGCCGCACGCAAAGTTTCCAGGCTCCGGTTGAAGCCAAGGCCAAAGAATCCACCGTCCACATCGCCATCACCTACGGGGCCGACGGAACGATCACCGCGTACCGCAACGGCCAGCCGTATGGAAAGCCCTACAAGACTTCCACCGCGAAGTTCCCCGCCGGCAATTCGCAAGTGCTGTTCGGCTTGCGGCATGGGACCAGTGCAGGCAGCAATCGCATGCTCGCCGGGCAAATCGATCAGGCGGAACTGTTCGACCGTGCCCTCAGTGCCGAAGAAGTCGCCGCCATCGCGGGCGCACCCGTTGTCACAGAGGCCGAGATTCTGGCCCAACTTTCTGACGAAGCCCGCACCCGACGCGCCGAACTGAAAGCAACGATCGCCCGATTACAAACCGAATCGAGCCGCATCAGGGCGACCAAAGTTTACGCCGTGACGCCGCGCGGTGCTCCGGTCGTCCGGGTGTTGAAACGGGGAAGCCCCTTCACCCCGGGCGAGGAAGTTCCTCCAGGGGGAGTGCCGTCGGTCAAAGGTTTGTCAAGCGATTTCGGCCTCGCCCCATCGGCCGGCGAAGCCGACCGCCGCAAACGCCTGGCCGCGTGGATCACCGACGAAAACAACCCGCTGTTCGCCCGTACCATCGTCAACCGGTTGTGGCATCACCACTTTGGCATCGGGCTGGTCGAAACGCCGAACGACCTCGGGTTTTCCGGCGGCCAGCCCACGCACCCCGGCGTGCTAGATACGTTAGCGGTGCAATTGATCGAAGGCGGGTGGAGCCTGAAACAACTCCATCGCAACATTCTGCTATCGGCGACCTACCGCCAGTCTTCGAAGCATCGGCCGGAAGCGGCGAAGGTCGATGCCGGCAACCGGTTGCTGTGGCGGAAAAGCCCTCTGCGACTGGAGGCCGAGATCGTGCGCGACTCGGTGCTGGCCGTCTCGGGGCAAATGAACCCGGCGATGGGCGGGCAAGGCTTTGAAGATTTCAATAAGTACAGCGAGAAGAACACCTGGCGGTACGATCCGGTCGATCGGGAAGGCCCGCAATTCAACCGCCGCAGCATTTACCGCACCTGGGCCCGCGGCGGCCGCAACCCAATGCTCGATACGTTCGATTGCCCCGACCCGTCCACCACCACTCCGAAGCGCGGCGTCACGACCACGCCGCTGCAAGCGCTAGTGCTGCTGAACAATTCGTTCATGCTGCGAATGTCCGATCACTTCGCCGCCCGGTTGAAGGAGGAAGCAGGCGATGGCACTGATGAGCAAATTCAACTCGCCTACCAATTAGCCTTCGCCCGCGAGGGGAGCCAGGTTGAAATTGAACGCGCCGTTCGTTTCGTCAACGACCACGGGCTGGCATCGTTTTGCCGAGTTATCTTTAACGCGAATGAGTTTTTGTATGTTGAGTAAATCGTGAGACTAAGGTGCATGGCTCGTAGTAAACTAGGTGGCGCGCTCGGGGTTTACATTGACCGACTCGAATTTCAGGTGGACCGAGTGCTCGTCAATATTGAAATTCCCCAGCATGGAAATCGGACTGAGTGGGTCGCGCAGGGCGAAAAGGTTTTCGATGAAGTGTGGGGTGCGATTCCTGATGTGCTCTCGCTCGGTGAAGGGATGTTGGGTCAGGAGTTTGGAGAAGACTGGATCGAAGGTGACGGCAAGTTCCTGTCGGTTTACGGCATTTGGATAAATCCCACGACCAGTTCCGCTGCGTATCATCTCGCCGAAAATCCTGACTTTCGCTGGCCAACAACTCCTCCCGTGCATTCCATACCCGAAGATTACGAGATTTGGATTCGCCGTGATTCAAAAGGCATCCTTTCCATCGAAGACTAGATCTATGCAACACACTAGGCCCACCAACTTCATCAACCGCCGCAATTTCCTCTCCTGGACCACCGGCGGCATCGGCGGCACGGCGTTGGCGTCGCTGTTGATGCAAGATGGCGTCGTCCGGGCGGATCCGGTTCCGCCTGATGCCAGCGACCCGCCACCTCATCATCGGGCGAAGGCCCGCCGGGTGATTCATATCTGCTTGTGCGGCGGGCTGAGCCATCTCGATTCGTTCGACTACAAACCGAAGCTGGCGGAGCGGCACGGCAAGCCGCTGGGCGATAGCGAAAAGCCGGATGTCTTCTTCTGCAAGGTCGGCCTGCTGCGCCAGAACGATTGGGAGTTCAAGCAACGCGGCGAAAGCGGCCTGTGGGTTAGCGAGTTATTTCCGCACATCGCCGAAGTGGCCGACGAGTTGACGGTTATCAAGTCGATGTTCGCCGAATCGTCCAGCCACACGCCCGCCACGTTCCAGGAAAACAGCGGCTTTCGCCTAAACGGATTTCCAGTACTCGGGGCGTGGCTCTCTTACGGCATGGGCTGTGAAACCGACGAGTTGCCCGCTTACGTCGCCCTGCCCGATGTGCGCGGCATGCCGGCGGGTACGTCGGCGAATTGGACCAACGGTTTCCTGCCCGCCCGGCACCAAGGAGTGGTGTTCCGCACCCAGGGCGATCCGATTTTGGACCTGTTTCCCAGCCGCGAGATCAAACCCCAAACCGAAGCCGCCAGCCGCGAGCTGTTGCAGCAGATGAACCGCGAACACCTGGCGCGCAACGGTGACGATGCCCTGTCCGCCCGCATGCGCAGCTACAGCATGGCGGCCAAGATGCAATTGGCCGTTCCGGAAGTGACCGACCTGAGCCAGGAAACCGAAGCCACCCGCGCGGCGTACGGACTGGACGGCAAAGAGACCGGCCCGTTCGCCCGCAACTGCCTGCTCGCCCGGCGGCTGTTGGAGAAGGGTGTGCGGTTCGTGCAGCTTTTTTCCGGTGGGGCGTTCGGCAGCCCGCGGATCAACTGGGACGGGCACGAAGACATGCTGAAAAACCACGGCCGCGAAGCCCCACGGATCGACCAGCCGGTCGCCGCGCTGATCAAGGATCTTCGCCAGCGCGGCATGCTGGACGACACGTTGGTGCTGTTCACCAGCGAATTCGGCCGCACTCCGTTCACCCAATCGGGCGCGAACCAGGTGGGCACCGGCCGCGATCACAATCAAACCGGTTTCTCCATCTGGATGGCCGGCGGCGGATCCAAAGCGGGCATTTCTTACGGCGAGACGGACGAAGTCGGCTACAAAGCGGTCGAGAAGCCCACACATTGGAACGACTTCCACGCCACCGTGTTGCACCTGCTCGGCATCGATCACGAGCGGCTCTCGTACTACCACAACGGAATCCAACGCCGCCTGACCAACGTGCATGGTAAGGTTATTCGGGACGTGTTGGCGTAGGTACATCATCAAGCAACATTTCGTCGCTAACCGCCGATGATCGGACCTGCATTGAGATTCACCCCCGGGCGCTGACGACGGCTGTCACTTTGGCTGCAGCGATTTTGCGAACTTCACGTCGAGGTTGACCCATTGCTTCAGCTCGGCGTCGCTCTCTAGCCCGCCGGGCTGCACCATGACCCAGCCGGTCATGGCCTTGCCGGTGATGTCGAACTTCTTGACGTGGGCCTGGTTCAACGCGTCTTCATAAGCATCCGGCCCGGTGCGGACGATTAGAAATTCCTTCCAGACGCCGACGGTCATGTTGCCGTGCAGCAGATACCCGATGCCGCCGAACATTTTCTTTTCGGCGAACCCGCGCTTGCGAGCGAGCAAGGGGCGGACGCGGTCGGCCAGCGTTTCGTCGTAGGGCATCGTTCTTCATCTTCTCCTCTCGCTGACAGAAGGCGGCAGAACGGTCAAATTTAAACAACGACCGCAATTGCCAACGCCCTCACCCTAACCCTCTCCCAAAGGGAGAGGGGGCTGGACATTTTCGATCGAGATCGGGC
>CALBTA010000139.1 GCA_937967755.1 uncultured Planctomycetaceae bacterium
CTGCGGTATAGCTGCCCGCTGCTTCGGCAAGAAGATATTCTCTCCGGCAAGGTGCCCACCGCGCCGACCATTTCGTCGATCATCGCCGGGTTGCAAACGCAGGAAGCGCTGAAGCTTATTCATGGGATGGACGTGGAGGCCGGGACCGCGATGGTTTTCAACGGCTTGGCAAACCAGTTTTACAAGACGGCCTATCAGCGCAACAACGATTGCATGAGCCACGAGACCTACCCCGACCCGGTCGAGCTGCCGCTTTCCGCTTCGCAAACCACCGCCGCGCAATTGTTCGACGTGGTGCGCCAGCAGTCGGGCGCGGAAGGCCCGTTGTCGCTGGAACTTGATCGCGACCTGGTCGTGTCACTGGAGAGCGAATCGGGCGAGCAGCGCCGCGTGCTGAAGGCCCTGCAGGAAGTCGGCATGGCCGACGCCGTGGATGAAAAAACAGGCGAGACGCTGCGGCCGAACATCGAACACCGGATCGAGGAAGAAAGCCCGCTGGCCGGCGAGTTACTAACAGACCTGGCGATCCCGCCGTACGACATCGTGCGGGTAAGTTCGCCGCAGGGTGAGAATGTTTACTTGTTGGCGGGCGATCGTGAAGGACAACTGACGAAGGACCAATGACCAGTGACCTATGTCTGCCGATCCTGAAATTCAATTCGGAGACCTCGAAGAGGAGCAGCCGGACATTGAGTTGCGGCCCGATCGCAATGCGCACTACGCGGTCGTGCCTTACGGAGAGCCGCTCAAGGAAGAGCTGCCGATCTTCGTCGATATTGATGTGCTGATCGAAATGGAATCGCACGCCCTGACCGACACGTCGGTCGAATTGGGCGGGGTGATGCTGGGCGGGCAGATGCACGACGAGGACGGTCGCCCTTACGTGCTGGTGCAAGACAGCCTGCGGGCGGAGCATTACGAAGCGACCAAGGGCAGCTTCAAATTCACGCACGACACCTGGCAGCAGATCACCAAACAGCGGGACGAGTTTCCCGACGACTGGGACATGGTCGGCTGGTACCACACGCACCCGGATTGGGGCGTGTTCCTGTCGGGCATGGATATGTTCATTTGCGATAATTTTTTCAACAAGCCGCTCGACATCGCGCTGGTGATTGACCCGTGCCGTCAGGATCGCGGGTTGTTTCAATGGACGGGCGACCCGCGCGAGCGGAAGCGGCGGGTCAACGGGTTTTACGTCATCGCATCGCGCCACCGCCAGGGCGAGCTGGAAAATTTCGTGGCGGAGCTTGAAGGGGGATACACCATGCGAACCGATCCAAACGTGCGGGCGGGGTACAACGTTTCCAGCGGCGGCGGAGGCGCGCCGACGATCGTCAACATCAGCGAGCAACGCCCCGGCTGGCTGGGGCAGGCGGTCGTATGGTGCATCGCCTTCCAAACGCTGATGCTGCTGATGTTCGGGTACATGGCGTTCATCGAACCCGACCGGCGGTCGACCAGCGCCGACGACCAGCAGGCGCTGCTCGATGTGCAAGAGCGCAACCTGGCGGTCAAACGCAAAGTACTGGACGACGTGATCAAAAACATGTCAGACCGCGACAAGGTCGCCACCCGGCTGGAAGAGCAATCGCTGGCGGCGGCTGAGTTGGAACGGGAGCTGCAAGTAGCCAAAGCTGGCGTGCCGAAGTTAATCGAGGATCATGAAGAGTTGGTCGGGCGTTATGAAGAGGCACTAGCCGCGGAAAAACGGTACAGCAATCTTTACAAAGAAGCAAAAGAGGATCTTTCCAACGCGAACGCCCAGATCGAAGTGCTGGAAGAAGCGGTCGAAGACGGGAAGACGGTGACCTGGTACTCGAAGTACCTCACGCCCACCTGGTTGGGCATTGGGGCATTAGTGATCGCGTTCGTCGGCGCGGCCGGGTATTTCGCCGTCCGCGGCATGCAAGGGCAAGATGCCTACCCCGAAGAACTATTAGGCGACCCGCCACCGCCCGAAGGCCGCATCGGTCCGGCACCTGAGGCGGAAGACAATGGCGAAGTCGAAGGGCAACAGTATGAGGATGATGGGGGTGAAGAGGAGCGGTGATGAGCAGGGAGGGAAGAGTGAGAAGGCCATTGAGCAAGGGCGGGAAGCGAATCCTTCTCCCTCTGGGAGAAGGTGGCCGAAGGCCGGATGAGGGCGAGCCGTAAGATGGTACTGCCCTTACCCCAGCCCTCTCGCACTGTTTTTTAAGGCTGTGGGAGAGGGAGTTTGGTTCCCAACTACAATAGAGTCGGGAGGAACAACCGTGTCAGAAGATCAACGAGACAAGCGTCTGGCGGAAGAGCATCTGCGGCTGAAGTCGCTGCGCGGCGATAGTACGATCTTCGACTTCGAAGCCCAAGGCGACCCGCCGGCGAAATACATCATCACCTTTCGCGGGCAAGGCATCTCGCGGTCGCTCAGTTCGGCCAGCGACATCGAAAAGGTTGATCTGCACCGCTGCGAAGTGCGGCTGCCGTACGCCTTTCCCAAGCGCCCGCCCGACATTCGGTGGATCACGCCGATGCACCACCCCAACGTTTCGTTCAGCGGGCTGGTGAAGCTGCGCGATGTCGGGCTGCCGTGGGAAGAGGACCTGAGCCTGGACATCATCTGCGAACGCCTGTGGGACATGGCCCGGCTGGCGTTTTACGACGAACAGAAGGCAACGAACTACGCGGCCCGCAACTGGCTGGCGGAACAGGACGAGATCAAGCTGCCGGTCGATCACCGCCCGCTGCGGGATAAAGAGACGCCGTTTTCTTCCAACGTCGTCAAGTACGAACGCCGGGGGCCGAAGTCGACCAACCTGAAACACAAGTCAGGCTCGTCCACGCCCATCGGCGGCCGGCGTGCGCGGCAAAGTGCCCCGGCGAGCGCACCGCGCTCCGCCGCCCAGCAGGACGACATTTTGTTCATCGGCGAAGAAACACCATCGCCAACCAAACGTCCTCGCCAGAACAAAAACGATGACGACGACGTGATGTACATTGGGTATGAGTGATGAAAATGAAAAATGCTAAATGACAAATGAAGAAACTGCTGCGCGACTTTTCCGCGGTCGGATCACTTTTTCCTTTTTCATTTTGGCTTTGTCATTCACAGTCGACTCGTTAATCGTTTGCTAGTTTGAATCGAAGGAGCAGTAACTACCCGCCAGATGCTGACTCATGGAATGTGTTTTCGCCACCATCGTGCTGGTCGCCATTTTGGTGGCCTTCGCCACGCAGAAGCAGAGCAGCGCTTCTGGGTCGAACGAGGCGTACACCCGCCTGGCGGGGCGCTTTGGCGGCAAGGTGACGCGCGGCGGCTGGTTCCGCAAGCCGTCGGTGCGTTTCGTCTGGCACGGGGCGAACGTGACGGTCGATGTTCATAAGGGGACCGGCGCCGGCGCTTCGCACTACACACAAGTCAGCATGAGTTGGTCCGACGCGAAGCTGAACTTGGAAGTTTACCCCGCTGGCATGTGGTCGAAGGTCACGAAGTTCCTGGGCGCCAGCAGCGTGCGGATCGGTTCGGCCAGCTTCGACGAGCAATACGTAATTCAGACCGACACGCCCGAATCGGCCCGGCAATTCCTCAGCGCCGGCGTGCAGTGGCACATCGACCGGCTTTGCCGGCTGATGGCGGGCGGCGATGTTTACGTGCTGGTGCAGCGGGGGGTGATTCACATTCGCAAGCGGACGTTTATCCGCAACTACGCCGACCTGGAACAGCTCGTCCGCCTGAGCCTGGAACTTTACGAACAAGGCCTGCTGACGCAAACCGCCGGCATCGAGTTTGTCGCCGGCGGCGCACCCGACGGACCGATGGTCTGCAAGGTTTGCGGAGATGAATTCGACCACGACATCGTTGTCTGCCGGCGCTGCCAAACGCCGCACCACCGCGAGTGTTGGCAGTACTACGGAGCGTGCAGCACCTACGGCTGCGGCGAAACCCGCTTCGCCCAGCCGAAGGACACGACGCCGTTTCAGCAGACTTAGAAAAAGCCTACGCCGGAGTTGCCCTTGGAAAACGTCGCCCCCATCCTCGGCTTCATCATGGTGGTGACGTTTATCGGTGGGATCGTCGCGGCGGTGGTGGCGATGGCTGCCGCCCAGAACAAGAAAACCAACGAAGCCTACGGAGCGCTGGCCCGCAAGTACGGCGGGCGGCTGCACGAGGCGAACTGGTTCAGCCGGCCGTCAGTCACGTTTGATCACAACGGAACCTGGGTGCGGGTCGATATCTACTCCACCGGCGGGAAGAATCCGACGTACTACACGCAAGTTCACATGGGCTGGCCCGAGCCGAATTTTCGCATGCAAGTCTACCCTGAGGGTTTCATGCAGCGGATGGGCAAGACGTTTCTCGGCATGAGCGACATCGAAATCGGCGCGCCCGAGTTTGACCGCGATTACATCATCACCGGCAACGATCTGGGCATGCTGCGCGGCACGCTGAACCCGCGCGCCCGCATGGCCATTGACGCGTTGAGGGCGCTGAAAGGGAAGCGCTCGATTTACGTCGCGGTGCGGAACTATCAACTGCTGGTCAAGAAGCTCGGGCTGATTCGCGATCTGGCGACGCTAAACCGCTTGGTCGAACTTTCGCTGATGCTGTACGACGCGGCCCTTGAGGAACAGGAAAAGGGCATTCAGTTTCTCGACTCGCCCAGCACCGAGCAGCAACTGGAAATGGGCGAGCCCGCTGAAGCAGCCGTCTGCCAAATTTGCGGCGACGGCATCGAAAGCGATTTGGTCTATTGTCGCGGCTGCAAAACCCCGCACCACCACGACTGTTGGCAATACTACGGTAAATGTTCCACCTTCGGCTGCGGCCAACGCGAATGCTACCGCCCGAGGAAGAGGCCCAAGAGCAAACGCAAGGTGTAAAACGCCGTAGCGGATTTCGGTTACTTCCCAACCCGCGTTAACATCAACAACCGGAAGTCGCCGACTTGCTGGCCGGGGATGTCGGTCGCCTGGAGAGTTAGCGTGCCTTTTCCGCGCTCAAGTTGGATCGTCCCCATCGCCAGCGGGCGGAAGTTTTTCACGTAAGACTCGCGGCGCTCGACGCGGTCGTTCTCCGCCCCGCGAACCGGCGGATCGTGTGGCTTTTCAATCTTGGCGGTGATGCTGTTGGATTGGAACGACAACCGCACCGTCGAGCCGACATTCGCCTGGGGGCAGGTGTAGTACATCTCGGCCGCGTACTTCCCCGGCTCCAGCACTTCAATGTCCCAACTCAAGCGCTCGTCCGTCTTCGTCCAATTCGTAAAGTAAGAGCAATTAGGAAAGCGGTTGGAACGCTGCAGACCGCCCGTCACTTTCGCGTCGCGGGCTGGCAGTTGAGTAAATCGAAAGTCGGCGTGCCCGACGGGGAACCGCCGGGCCTCTCGTTTCAATTCTGAAAGCACGTCGGTTCGCCACTGCGCGACCGCTGCTTGCAATCGCCGGTGCGCCTCGGGGTGATCCTTCGCGACGTTCTGTTTCTGCCCGGGGTCGGCGATCATGTCGTACAGCTTGCCGGTATGGTCCAAGCGAAACCGCTGACTGCGGACGCTGACCTTGCCGTTCCAATGCGAAAAAATCAAGCGGGCGCTGTGCGCTTCGCCGCTGGCGGCTTCGCCTAGCAGCAGCGCCGCATTGCTAACCCCATCCAACGGCTTCTTGCTGACGACTTCGATCCCACACATTTCGGCCAATGTCGGCAGCAGATCGATGGCGGCGCAAATCGGCTTCACCTCGGTCTTTGGCTTGATTTTGGCGGGCCACCGCACGACCAGCGGCGAGCGGACGCCCCCTTCGTCGGTCGAACCCTTTCGCCCCCGCATGCCGCCGTTGTACCGCGCGCCGTTCGGCCCGTTATCGCAGAAGTAAAGCACGATCGTATTGTCGGCGATACCGAGTTCGTCAAGTTTCGCCAGCAAGCGGCCGACGTTCCAATCGATGTTCTCGCACATCGCCAGCGCCGCGAGTTCATGGGCCTTCGCGTAGGAAACTTCTTGATCGCCTTGCGGCTTAAACTTTTCCCACCAGCGGTCGGGCACCTGCATCGGCGAGTGCGGCGTGTTGTACGGCAGGTAGACGAAGAACGCTTGCTCTTTGTGCTGCTCAATGAATTTCATCGCGCGGTTGGTGAAGTCGTCGACGACGAAGCCCTCGCCGCGGATCAGTTTCCCGTTGTGTTCCAACAGAGGGCTGAAGTAATCGCCCCAGTGCCCGCTGCAAAAGCCGTAGTACGCATCGAAGCCGCGGCCGCACGGGTGGTACGGATACTGCATTCCATTGTGCCATTTGCCGAATGCCGCGGTCGCGTAGCCGGCGGCGCGGAATGTGTCGGCGATGGTTGATTCATCCAAGTCGAGCCGCTCTCCGCCGGCGGACGTGCTGAACACACCGCCGCGGACGTGGTACCGCCCTGTTAAAAATTCCGCCCTGGTCGGCGAACAAACCGGGCAGACGTAAAACCGGTCGAAGCTGGCCCCATCGCGGGCGAGCGAATCGATATGCGGCGTCGCCACGCGCTGATTGCCATTCATACTGAAATCACCCCAACCTTGATCGTCGGAAAGAAAAACGACCACGTTGGGCCGCTCGGCCGAATTCGCCAGCGGGGAGAGCAAGCAGCAAAGAATGAACGCGGTGCAAAGTGATTTCATGGCAGTAGAGCGATCTTCTTAGGTAGCCGAACTCGTGAGAGTTCGGGAAACTGAAATCCAGCGACAGGTCCCTGAAGTCTCACGACATCTGCTACCGTGATGTTGAGACTTCAGCCGCCCCGATTCAATTCTGACACAACCAGGCGAGGAATGCGATGAACCAATTGATGCGATATCTGGTCAATCTGTCGTTTGCCGTTTTAGCCCCGGCGCTGGTGTCAGGCGAAGAAAAGTTCCGCCCGCCGGTCGCTGAGATAATCCCCTTGGCCGATCATCAGACATCCTTACGCTTGCACGGCGAGGAGGCGGCGCGTTGGCATTTCGATCCCAAATACCCGCGCCCATTTTTTTATCCGTTCCACGGACCCTCTGGCGTGTCGCTGACGCGGATGGGGCACCCGGGCGCGCCGAACCACGATCACCATCGCTCGGTCTGGTTCGCCCATCACAAAGTTTGGCCCGATGCGCAGGGAGCGGTTGATTTCTGGAGCGATCAGACCAAGGCCCGCATCCGTCAGAAACAGTGGTACGCCTACGCCGATGGGGATGAAGAAGCGGTCATGGCAGTCGCGTTGGGGTGGTTTGATGAGGAGGGCCGGGAGTTGATGACGCAAGATGTGATCGCCGCATTGCGGCACCTGCCCGATGGCGAGCGGGCGCTCGAGATTCAACTGATCCTTCGCCCCGGCGACAACCGCGGAAGCGTGCTGCTGGGCAAGACGAACTTCGGCATTCTGGCTGTTCGGGTGGCGAAGTCGATTTCCGCTCACTTCGGCGGCGGAGAAATCACCAACAGCGAAGACGCCCGCGGTGAAGAAGCGATCTTTGGCAAGCCAGCCCGCTGGGTCGACTACAGCGGCCCAATCGCCGTCGGCACGGGCGACGCCCGCAAGGTTGTTCACGAAGGGATCACCTACTTCGACCACCCGGCGAACGTCAGCTTTCCGTCACGCTGGCACGTCCGCGCCGACGGCTGGATGGGTGCTTCCTTGTGCTTCGAAGATTCCGTCATCGTCGCCGACAAGCCGCTAACACTGCGCTATTTACTGCACGCGCACAGCGGGAAATACGACCACGATCAGGCGGCCGCGATGTTCAAAGAGTTCTCAGCGCGGCCAGAATTCGAAATCCGCAAATCCGACCGGCCGCATCGACAGTTTGAGGTGGTGCGCGTCGATCGTAAGCGTCGCGACTAACGCCTAAACTCGTTCCCACGCGGAGCGTGGGAACGAGGTTCGAGAAAGGAAGGTCGTCACCTTTACTTCACCACGAAGTTCACCAGCCGGCCGGGGACGACGATGGTTTTTATGATCTGTTTCCCTTCCAGCAGTTGCTGAACTTTCGAGTCGTTCAATGCGGCTTGTTCCAATTCGTCCTGCGAAATGTCAGGCGGGACTTGGATCTTGGCTTTCAGCTTGCCTTTGAACTGCACCGGGATTTCGACCAGGTCGTCCTTGGCCAGTTCCGGATCGAAGGCTGGCCAAGGTTCGTAGGCCAACGTATCTGTGCCGCCCAGGGCGCGCCACAGTTCTTCGCCGATGTGCGGAGCGTAAGGGGAAAGCAACAGCACGAACTGACGCATCGCCGACGCGGGGCGAACCTCTTCGCGGGTGAAGAAGTTGGTGAACTCCATCAGCCGGGCGATGCCGGTGTTGAAACTCATCGATTCCAAATCTCTGGTGACCGCCCCGATTGTCTTATGCAACACGCGGTTTTGCTCGTCGGTCGGCTCAACCTCTTGCACAGCTGCGTTCAATACGATTGCTTCTTCGCGATCATCAATGATCATCCGCCAGGCGCGGTCCAAGAAATTCCGCACGCCGGAAACGCCCGCCATGCTCCAGGGCTTGGTTGCTTCCAATGGGCCCATGAACATTTCGTACAGTCGCAATGAATCGGCACCGTAGTCTTCAACGATGTGGTCAGGGTTCACCACGTTACCGCGAGACTTGGACATCTTATGTGCGCGATGAACCAGCTTTACACTTCCATCCGATGTGTGCAAAAACTCATTTCCTTCCTGAGTAGCGTCATCAAATGGCACTTGAACGGGAATGACTTGGCGAGCAGTCCGCTGGTCCACTGGATCCCCTTCCTTGTTTACGGAAACGTATTCGGCGCTAATCCATGAATCACCATCTTCCGGGTCAATGTAACCGGTGAGTTCTACTTCACCCAAAATCATCCCTTGGTTCACCAAACGCTGAAACGGTTCGGGCGTGCTGACGTAGCCGCGGTCGTACAAAACTTTGTGCCAGAAGCGGGCGTAGAGCAGATGCAATACGGCGTGCTCGGCTCCGCCGACGTACAAATCGATCGGCATCCAGGGCTTCTCTTTGGCCGGATCAACCAGGGCGTCGCTGTTTTTGGGATCGATAAACCGCAAGTAATACCAACAACTTCCGGCCCATTGCGGCATGGTGTTCGTCTCGCGGCGATAACGCTTGCCATCTTTCTCTACATACAGCCATTCGTCCGGGGCTTTGCCCAACGGGGGTTCGGGCTTGCCGTGCGGCTTGAAATCTTCCAAGTGCGGCAAATCGACGGGCAAATCTTCGGGGTCAACCGCGCGGACCGCCCCAGTCGGTTGGCCGTCGGCGTCGACCTCATGCAAAATTGGAAACGGCTCGCCCCAAAAGCGTTGCCGGCTGAACAGCCAGTCGCGCAGTTTGTAGTTGACCGCTTCGCGACCGAGTCCGGCAGAAGCAAGGTCAGTCGTTATACGCTTCTTAACCTGAACCGTGGCGAGATCATCGTATTGACCAGAATTTATCGCGACGGACGCACCAATTGTGTCGAACTTCACTCCATTGAACTCGATGGAAACGGTTTGGCCTTCATTAACTTGCGCCGTGAACACCGTTGCCCCAGAAAGTACAGATTCACGCCATTCGTGCCACGCTTGGAAGGCTTCGTCGGTGGACTCGCCCGTAAATTTTCCAGTGGCATCCATAGCCGGACGAGAGCCACCACCGCTCATTGAACTGGGGGAAACGACACAACGTACGTCGATCCCAAATTGCTGCGCAAATTCAAAGTCTCGTTCATCATGGGCCGGCACGGCCATGATCGCGCCGGTGCCGTAGCTGATCAGTACGTAGTCGGCGATCCAAATCGGAATCGCTTCGCCGTTGACAGGATTAATCGCATGACTGCCTGTGAAGACGCCCGTTTTGGACTTGCCCTCCTCCTGGCGTTCGCGGTCGCTCTTGTGCGCGGCTTGCTCGCAGTACGCCTTAACGGTTTGCGATTGCTCATCGGTCGTCAGCCGATCGACGAACGGATGCTCCGGCGCGATCACCATGTAAGTTGCGCCGAACAGCGTGTCAGGCCGGGTGGTGTAGATGCGCAGGACTTCGTCGCTTGGTTTGCGCGGGTAGCCGGATTCGCTTCGTGAGGTTTTCCAGGTAGCGAAGTCTTCGTTGGACGGCGCGGGCCGTTGGCCCCCAGCTATGGCGTTGCCGATGTAGAAATCAACTTCCGCGCCGGTACTTCGCCCTATCCAGTTCCGCTGCAGCGTCTTGATGCCAGGCGACCAGTCGAGCGATTCCAAATCGTTTTCCAATCGATCGGCGTAAGCGGTGATCCGCAACATCCATTGCCGGAGCGGCATCCGCACCACCGGGTGGTTGCCGCGGTCGCTCTTGCCGTCGATCACTTCTTCGTTGGCCAACACAGTTCCCAAGGCCGGGCACCAATTGACCAAGGCGTCTGACTGAAACGCCAACCGGTGTTCGTCTTGGTACTGACGCACCGCGTCTTCGCCGGCGGCCTGCACGTCGGCGGGAATCGGCAATTCGGCGATGGGGCGACCTTGCTGTTGCTGCTCGTCGAACCAGGTATCAAACAGTACCAAGAAGATGAATTGCGTCCAGCGAAAGTAATCGAC
>CALBTA010000140.1 GCA_937967755.1 uncultured Planctomycetaceae bacterium
GTTGTCGTAATTCAGATGTGCGGTACTGCATTCAGCGATCAGGCAGTACGCCTCGGCGATCCGTGCTATCTCCTCTCGACCGTTGTATCTCACAACCTCGACCGGTACCGGTCGGACAAATCGCCCCGCGCACTTGTGACGTGATTAGCCCCAGCGGATAATGGGGCGTACCAACACCCGCCTGATTTCCTCCCGGTAACATCGTCGACCACCATGCGCACGACACTTCGCTCACTGCTTGTCCTCGCAATTTCTTGCTCATTTATCGTAGGTCTAGTCCAAGCGGACGACCAGACAACTGATGACACGGACAAGCAGGCAGCAGAATCACCAGCAGCGGAACAACAACCCGACGCTGAACCGGATCCGCCGCAGCCGGAAGCAGAACCCGACCCGCCTGAGCCGACGATCATTCAGCCGCCGCAGTTCAAAGCGGGCGAGGCGATTTCGTTGTTTGACGGAGAGACGCTGAAAGGCTGGGTGACGCAGGATGGCAAGCCGGTGACGCAAGGCTGGAAGGTGGTCGACGGGACGATTCACCGCGCAAGCCGCGGCGGCAACATCTTCTATCAGCATGAAGTGAACGACTTCGAGTTGACCTTCGAGTGGAAGATCGAAAAGGGCGGCAACAACGGGTTGAAGTACCGCGTTCGCGAATACGGCGGCCGCGTGCTGGGTTGCGAGTACCAAATTCTCGGCGAGGACAAGCCGAATTTTTCAATCGGCTCCTGCGGTTCGTTGTACGTGCTGTACGAACCGAACGAAAAGAAAAAGCTGAACCCGCCGGGCGAGTGGAACAGGGCGAAGATCGTCGCCCACGGGCCTCGGCTGGAACATTGGCTTAATGGAGAGCAGATCGTGGTGGCCGATCTCGCTTCCAACCAATGGCGAAAGCGGCTGATGCGCAGCAAGTTTTCGCCGCACCAAGATTTCGCCCGCAATTCGGTCGGCCGCATCATGCTGACCGAACATGGCAGCAAAGTTTGGTACCGCAATTTAGAACTGACGCCGCTGAAGCCGAAAGAGATTCCACCCATCGCCCCCAAACCGCGCCCCAACGTGGTCGTGTTCCTCACCGACGATCAGGGAACGCTCGATGCCAACTGCTACGGGTCGAAGGATCTGCATACGCCCAATATGGACCGCATCGCCCGCAACGGCATCCGCTTCACGCAAGCTTACGCCCACACGGTTTGCTGCCCTGCACGGGCGTTGCTGTTGACCGGCCGCCACCCGCAGCGGTCGGGCGTGAACCGTTGGATGCAGGGCAACCTGAAAGCGAAAGATGGTCCGAACATGGCGCTTGATGAAGTGACGCTGGCCGAAGCCCTCCAGGCATCCGGCTACCGCACCGCATTGTTTGGCAAGTGGCACCTCGGCGCGGCGAAGACCCACGGCCCGACGAAGCAGGGCTTCGATGAATTCTTCGGCCACCGCGGCGGTTTCATCGATAACTTCAATCACCACTTCCTGCACGGAAAGGGTTACCACGACCTATACCGCGGTACGGAAGAGCAATTCGCCGAAGACACTTACTTCCCCGACATGGTCGTCAGCGAGGCGAAGCGGTTCATCGATGAGAACGCCGGGAAGCCGTTCTTCTTGTACGTGCCGTTGAACATTCCGCACTATCCCGAACAGGCCGACCCGCAGTTCGACGACCGCTACGCTGATATGCCGATGCCGCGGCAGGCGTACGCGAAGATGATCAGTACGGTCGACGACTGCATCGGGCAAATTGTGAAGCGGCTGGACGAGTTGGACCTGCGCGACGATACGATCATCATGTACGCCAGCGACAACGGGCATTCGGCCGAAGATTACGCGATCTCCGTTGACGATCACGCCAGCGGGCTGGCCAAAGGGACGAAATACGGGGCCAATGGCGGCGGCGGCAACACCGGCAAGTGGCGCGGGCATAAGGGAACGTTTTTTGAAGGGGGCATTCGCGTGCCGGCGATGATCAGTTACCCGATGGGTCTGCCCAGCGGCAAAGTGCGCGACCAGGCGATTACGCTGGCCGATTTCTTCCCGACGATCTTGCAACTCTGCGATGCGAAGCTGCCCGACGCGAAGCTCGACGGCCAAAGCCTGCTGCCGATCATCAAGTCGGCACAAACGCCTTCGCACCACGAAGTGATGCATTGGCAATGGCAAAACAACTGGGCCGTTCGCCAAGGCGATTGGAAGTTGATCTCGACCGGCAAGCAACTTCACCTGGGCAACCTGGCTGAGAAAAACCCGGAGCAGAAAAACCACGCCGACGAGCAGCCGGAACTGGTCGTGCTGCTCAGTGCCTTGCACGACGACTTCGTCAACGACGTGAATGGATCGCCCGTCATCAACGGCAAGATCGAGCCGCCGACCGACGAAGAGGCGAAGAAGTACAACCTCGACAAGAATTTCTACCAGAAGCGGCTGAGCGTGCAGAACATTTTGATCGCCACCAGCGAGCGCGTCAGCGACACGGCGATTCGCGAGGCGGCATACCAGTTCGACATGGTGATGCGTCACATCAACCCAGAGGTCGCCCAGCGGATTCGCGACAAAGAAGTGCTCTGCCTGCTGATCGGGCATGACGAATTCACATCCGACCTGCCGCAGTTCCCCACCGACAAAACCGGTAAGGAGCTTGACTTTTGGAACTGGCGGCAGCGCGGTTTTCTGACGCACAAGCTAGGCCGCCCGACCGTCGTCTTTGCCGAGGAGGACGTGCTGGAATACGAAGGGGGCATGCAGATTGAAAGTATCCTGATTCATGAATTCGGCCACGTGATTCATGGAGCGGGCTTCGATGATGCGTTGCAGAAGCGGCTGACCGATACGTTCAAGCGTGCCCAGGCCGCTGACATTTGGATGGACGGTCGAGCTGCGCAGCGTTTTCGCCGGGTGCAGGGTGACGAGCCGGTGTTGCTGATTGACGCGCTCGAGAAATCCTTTCCCGATCAGTCCCGCGAGTTTCTGACGCAATGCCTCGACGGCGGCGATATTTTGGTCAACGGAAAGCCGGCCAACTCAGACGTGAAAGTCACCGGTGAGGACGACGTGCTGATCGTCTTCGGCGGCGAGAAGGATTGCTACGCCCTCAAGAACCGGGCCGAATATTGGGCCGAAGGCGTGCAGTGTTGGTACGACACCAACCGCACGATGGACCACGACCACAACCACATTCACACCCGCGAGCAACTGAAGACCTACGACCCGCACCTGGCGAAGCTGTGCGAGGACGTGCTAGGCGATTCGCGTTGGCGGTTCGTCTCGCCGCGCCAACGCGCCGGCAGCGGCCACTTGAAGGACTTCGACCCAGCCAAAAGCCCAGTCGCCACCGACCCCGAGCACATCCGCAACGCGGCCCTCGACTATTACGACGGCTACTGGAAAGAGTATTGGAACCGCCTGCAGGAGAAGCACGCAGAGTAACCGAACATCCGTAGCAGCAGTCGTGAGACTTCTGGCAGTTCCACCTTAAAGGCGATTTGCCCGAACTCTCACGATTTCGGCTACTCAAAGCCAAGCCTCAATCCAGCGCGTGGTACAGCGGCAAATGGCGGAAGTAGACTTCCAGCATCAGCAGCCGCAGCGATGTCGACATGATCCTTCCGCCCGACTGTTCCCAGCGGTCCTTCGGATCCCACGTGCCGGCATTCGGCCCGCTGGTGAGCTGTGTGGAAAGCAGCGTTTGGCTCATCCCTTCGTTCCAGACCCGCCACGGTTCGCCTTGCATGTGAAACATTGCCTGCGTGCCGTAGTACCAATAGTAGCTGGTGTCCTTCCCTTTCTGTGGCACACGGCGGCTGAGGAATTCCGCCGTCCGCAGTAGCTGGGCATCGCCTGACTTCGCGCCGAGGTACTGGAAACAAAGCAGCCCTTCGGCCGTCATCGCCGGCGTGGTGCCGCCGTTTTTTTGATAGCCAAACTCGGCCTTTTCTTTTCCGCGGCGGACATTCTCGATGTAACGTTTCGCTCTATCGAGCGTTTGCTGTGGAACATCCAGCCCGCCGATTTGGGCGCTCTTGAGCGCCATGATCTGCCAGCCCACGACCGAGGTATCGCCCGCGTCGCCCGGCTTGTAGCGCCACCCCCCTTCGCCGTGCTGCGCCTCGGCGATGTAATCGACCGCCCGCTGCGCCGGCTCGCGGAGGGCGTTGTCCTTGGTCATTCCGTACGCCTCGCAGAGCGCGATCGTCGCGATGCCGTGGCTATACATGTGGGCGTTGCCTTCGCCGCCAGTGAACAGGTTGCCATCGTCCTTTTGATGCTCTAGCAGCCAGGCGATGCCGCGCTGCACTTGCTGTTGGTACTTGCCGGCCTGATGCGTATGCCCGTCGCCCAAGAACGGCAACAACGCCAAGCCGGTCGCCGCCGTATCACTCTTGGATTTGCCATGGCCGCTGGCCGGTTTCAGTAACATCTTCAAATCCCAATGCCCGTCTTCATGTTGTACCTTGGCCAGCCAGGTCAGCCCGCGGGCGATGGCGACAAGCGTATCTTTGTCGCCGCCGAACGCCTCGACGAGGTCTTCCTTCGTCTCTTCATCGCCAACGCGCAACCGCAGCATCGCCTGCAAGCCGATCTTGTCTTGAGCGTACGGTAACAGCGGCCCGCGCAGCGACCGCCGCGCCAGGGAAAACGGCGTCGCGCCGTCGGACGCCAGCGCCAAGGCGTCGGGGGCGTCGGGCAAGCCGTCAGCGTCGCTGAACGGTTGCAGTCGGTCGGCGTCGCCGCTTCTCCTTGCCGGGCCGGCATCGGCGAGGGCTTCGCCAAGCGGAGAAGGATCGCCCGCCTGCCGCTGCACACCAATCTCTTCAAGATCAGCCGTTGCCAATTCACTTGTGTCGGAACTTTCCGCCGGTTCGCCAACTGCTTCGGTCGTAGCCTTCGCCTGCGCGAAGTCGGGCGTTGCGCTCGCCCCGCGGCGGAAAAGGCTGGCGACCGCGTCCAAGCTGCTGGGCGCGCTTGCTCCGCGCGCGGATGGGCCGGGCCGCGTGAAGTTTTCAGACGCAATCAAGCCGCTGCCCGCGTGTGCGCCATCGCTCGGCAGCTCCGCATCAATATCCCGGTCGGGGCCGGAGTTTGTGTTGCGGCCAACCGCGACGTTTTCACTGGGGGCACTGCTCCCCGCACCGGTTGCCGCCGCGGGCTGCGCTGGTGCATCGGCCAAGTTGGCGCGGCTTTCGGCCGCTTGAAAGTCAACCTTCGCCAGGCGATCTTGCCGGGGAAGTGAGGCGTTGGTCGCAGCGCGTCGCTGGCTGGGGGCGGTCGCGAACGAAGGCAAGTTCGCGCTGATTTCCGCCTGCAGCGACGGGTTCACGCCTTCGTTGGCAACCGGCGACTGGTACGAAGCAACCGCCACCGCATTCAACTCCGCCGATTGCCGCGGCGCGCTGACGCTCTCGGCGCTGACCAGCGACTCGTCGCCGCCGCTGGCGGCTTCGCCCAACTCCGCTTCCAACTTCGCCTGCGCCGGCGCGAACTCGGCAGCCGCCGCCGGACGGCGGCTGGCAAACTGCGGCATATTCCTCGCACTGGCATTTGGCTGAACGGCGCTGGCCAGGCGCTGCGCGTCGACCGGTTCGCGCAGTAACTTCGGCGCGTCGGCGCTGGTATTCACGGCGACTTGATCGAATTCCGCTTGCCGCAGTTGCTGCCTATCGACGGAAACATTCTCGTTCTGCGCCACGGTCTCGCCGCCGGCCTCCTCCGCCGGATCGGTTAGTTCCAACGGCACTTTCGCCGTGGCAAAGGCTTCCGCCAAGGGCGGCCGGCGGCG
>CALBTA010000141.1 GCA_937967755.1 uncultured Planctomycetaceae bacterium
CGATCTTATCGACGTCGTCGTGCACCGTCGGCGTCAGCGGAATGAATTGTACCGCCGCCATCAGAACGGCCAGACGTACGAGTTCGAGAACCATAGCCCCAATCGCAGCTTGAACCAGCTTCATCCGATCCTTGCGGGAAGAGTTTCCCCGTCGCCTGAGAGAGGGCTTCGATGCACTTTCGCCCCAGCGACACCAAGACGGAGCGGTGATTCAGGGGACTCACCGATCCGATCCATGCGACATCGGTCGCACCAGGGGGAATTCTTGCAAGCAAGTTTCAAAAGGCAACCCGAATTGGATCGCGTTCTATGTAAGGCGGGCACTCTGCCCGTCGTTGGCCGGGCAAGAGTGCCCGCCCTACGGCGCGCCTCGCTCCCCAATGAACCCGTTTGTGGTTAGGCTTAGAACCTATCCGAAACCTTCGCGCGGGTAGACAATCCGCCTCACGATTTCCCGCCAATGCCACTCTCCCAACGCCTTGCCGAACTGCTCATTCGCCATCGTTGGGCGCTGTTGGGGGTGGCGGCGTTGTTGACGACCCTTTCCCTGTGGCCGGCGGGCAGTTTGGAATTTGATCGCTCGATCGAGAGTATTTTTCCCAGCGACGATCCGCGGCTGGCGAGTTACCAGCAGCTTCGCGATACGTTCGGCGGCAACGAAATTGTGCTGGCGGTTTACTCCGACGCCGATCTGTTCGCCGCCAATGGATCGGGCATCGCCCGCGTGGAAGCGGTGCGGGCGAAGCTGGAAAACGTCGACGGGGTGAAAGCGGTACTCAGCATCGACCGCCCGATGGACGCCGAAATTGCCAACCCCGACAACCAGGTGGCGCTGCGCATTCGCAAGGTTTTCGAGGGCTACACGCATGGCCCCGACGGCGAAACCGTTTCCCTGGCCTGCATGCTTGAGCCGCGTGGGCAAGCCGAGGTTCCCCGCCGCGAGACCGTCGGGCAACTCCGCCGCATCATGCAAGAGGAATTGCCGCCGCCCCTATCGCCTGGCGCGATCACCGGCGAACCGGTCATGGTCAGCGACGGCTTCCGCTTTGTCGAAGCCGACGGTGCCCGGCTCGGCTGGTCAACGACGATTCTGCTGGCGGTCGTCATCATCGCCTGCTTCCGCAGCCTGCGGTGGGTGGTGATTCCCATCGTCATCGTTCAGGCGACATTGCTGTGGACGAAGGCGGCGCTGGTTCTTTCGCAACTGCGACTGAGCATGGTCAGTTCGATGTTGACGGCCGTGGTGACCGTCGTCGGCATTGCCACGGTTGTGCATGTCATCGTGCGCTTCCGCGAAGCCCGCGGCGATGGCCTTTCCCCGCGCGACGCAGTCGCCCGGGCGCTGACGCTGTTGATCTTCCCCATCATCTGGGCCTGCTGCACCGACGCCGCCGGGTTCGCTTCGCTGTTGGTGACCGACGTGGGGCCGGTGCAAGACTTTGGAGTGATGATGGCGATCGGGGCGTTGTTTGTGATTTTGGCCGTGGTACTGACGCTGCCGGCGATTGTGCTTCTCGGTGGGTGGCGCAGCGATCCGCAGCGGGCCTGGGGCGAAAAACTTCTCGATGTGGAATTGGGCCGCGCGGTACGGTGGGTCGAACATCACCCCAGGCTGGTCGGCAGCAGCGCAACCGTTGTGACGGTCGCCTGCGCCCTTGGCATGGGGCGGATGGAAGTCGAAAGCGATTTCACCAAGAACTTTCGCGAGCAGAGCGACATCGTTCGCAGCTATACGTTCGTCGAAAAGAACCTCGGCGGGGCGGGCGTGTGGGATGTGATGTTGCCCGCTCCGAAAACGCTCGACTACGAATACCTTCGCCGGGTGCGAGCGTTTGAGGCCCGGCTGAACGATGAAGTCGCATTCACCAACGAACAAGGCGAAAGCCAGCCCGGTTTGACGAAGACACTGAGCCTGGCCGGCGCGGTCGAAGCGGCGCAGCCGGGCGTTTTGGGGGAACAGTCGACCGGCATGTTTGCGATGCCGCCGGTGATTCGCAACACCCGCATCACTGGGGCGCTGTTGGCGATGGAAGGGCGAATTCCGACCTTCTACCGGGCATTGCATGCCGAAGACCCGGTCCACGAAGGCCAGTACTGGCTGCGGATCATGCTCCGCAGCCGCGAACAGCAACCTTCGGCGACCAAAAAGCAGATCATCGCCCAGGTCGAGCAAATCGTGCGGGAAGAATTTCCGCCAGAGCATGACGAGTTTAACCGCCCGCCGAAAGTCACAGGGTTTTACGTGCTGCTGGCCTTCATCATCGACAGCCTGCTGGCCGATCAATGGAAGGCCTTCGCGGTGGCCTGCGCCGGCATCGGACTGATGATGCTGATCGCCTTTCGCAACCCGCTGTACGCCCTGGTGGCGCTGGTTCCTAACGTGCTGCCGATCATCATCGTGACCGGGCTGATGGGCTGGTCGGGGGTGAAGATTAATATGGGCGCGGCGATGATCGCGGCGGTGTCGATGGGGCTTTCGATCGATTCTTCGATTCACTACATCGCCGCGTTCAAGCGGGCCTTGAAGAAGGACAAGAGTGTTCATGCCGCACTCGGCGTGGTTCACCAAAGCGTCGGCCGGGCGATGGTGTTTTCCACGCTGGCGCTGATCGCCGGTTTTGGTGCGCTCTGTTTCAGCCAGTTCATCCCGACCATCTACTTCGGTGCGCTCTGCAGCTTGACGATGCTCGGCGGGCTGCTGGGAAACCTGATCGTGCTGCCGCTGCTCTTGAAGCTGGTGACGCGGAACTAACGCCGCCCGTGGCACTGGCCCTAGCCAGTGTTTGCACGAATCGTAACTTGCTGACAGGCAGCTTCGATAACTTTCGTGCGCAGAGGCGCTTGTGCAAACTCCGACCCGCAAGCAACCGGCAGTAACGCCACTGGCTGAGGGCCAGTGCCACGTTGCGCGTGCTAGAGTTGTGCAGGCTTGATGCTGTTCGGCGGACGGCAGACGGAGTGTGCCTGCTACGATCGCAGCGAATACAACGATGACAACGATAGGGAGGCAGCGATGAGTTTTCCGTGCCCTGCTTGCGGTAACACGCAACATCCGCAAGGCGAAAACACCAGCTTGTGCATTGCGTGCGGCAATTCGCTGCACCTGCCGAGGGACGTTTCCTTCCAAGCGAACAACGGCACCGACGGCATCATGATGGCCTTCAAGCTGGTCGGCGGCTTCCTGTCGTTCGGCTTCTTCGCGGCGATGGGTTACTTCCTGACGGGCGGTTTCGGCGGGGCGGAGGTCGCCGGCGATGTGACCGTCGCTGAAGACGGCTGGGTCGAGTATTTGCACCCTGAGAATCTCTTCGAAGCGGAATTCCCGGCCCGGCCACGGCACGAAACGCAGACGATGTTCACACCCGCCGGCCCGATCAAGGCCCACTTTTATGGCGTGCGAATGAGCGGCGGCGAGTACGTGATCTCATACTTCACGATTCCTTCTTACGCTGGTTTCAGCAACGCCAAGGCGATGGAGGGAGCCGTTGAGACCAGTTCGAAGGAGATGAAGACCTTCTCGACTGAGCATACGCAGTTCTCTGGCTATTCGGCGTTTAAGATTCACGGCACCGCGAACAATGGCCGGCACCGCGAAGCATTCGTGCTGCGAACGGGCAAGCGGATCTACGTCGTCGTCGCCGAAGGAGACGCCGACGAGACGCGCCGGCGGTTTCTTGAATCCGTAACGATCCTCGGCCGGGGGCGAGAACTGTTCGCCAACCCGGACAAACAACCGGTCTATTGGGTTCCGCACGAATCGAAGCCAGGCGGCTACCGCTGCGAATTTCCGCAAACGCCAAAGGCCCAACCCGAGATCGATGGCCTTGCCGGCGTTGCGGCGTACGTGATGGAGACCAAACAAGAGGGGCGGCTCATCGCGTTTCACCGAGACCTGAGCGCGGAAGAAATCGAACAACCGCAATCCGCTTTGGAAGCAGCGGTCACGGCCTTGGGTGCGGGCGAGAACGTCCAGCGGAGCGATGTCACGATGGCCGACCGCGAGTGGACCGAGGCAGTCTGGATCGACGCCGACCAACGCCAAACCACGCTGCGCCTGCTGGCAGACGAAGGTCGGCTGTTTGGGATGTTGGCCGAAGGTGTCAATACGCGCGATGCCGAAAAGTTCTTTAGCGAATTTCGCCTGCTGCCGCGCTCAACCGAATCTGAAGAAAGCGATGGTGAAGAAGTCGCCAAAGATAAGCCGGAAGTCAAGCAGCAACCCGATCCGGCCGACCGCTTCGCGGCGCTGGTACCTGAATTGGCCTCGCTTGACCGCGATCGCGTGAAGCGGGCGTTGGAACGGCTGAACCGGTACCAGGCCGACCACACGCAATGGAAACTGATCAAGTCACTGGAGTTCGTCATGCTCCGCTGCGACGACCGGTCGCGGCGGATCGAAGCGGCGAAGGCCCTGCGAAAATGGGGAACGCCCGACAGCGTGCCGTCACTCATTCAGGCGACCGACGACGAGTGGACGTTCGTCGGCAAGGAAGCGATGCGGGCACTCGGCCACATCGGCACGCCTGAAGCGCTGGAGTTTCTGGTGACAAAGTTCGAAGATTCCAGCTCTCGGTACGAAGCCCGCGAGGCGTTGAAGCTTGCCGGTTCGCCAGCGATCCGCTACGTCGGTTCGCTCATTAGAAGTTCGGCCGACGATTTCACCCGCAGTTCGGCCGTTGATTTTCTAGTCGAATCGAAAGACCCCGCCGCCTACAGCTATCTTTATTCCGCCACCCGCGACGAAAGCGGCCTGGTCCGCATGAAAGCCGAATCGGGTTTGAAGAAGATGCGCGGCCGGTAAAAGGGCGATGAAGAAACGACACTTGCTTTGATTAATCCCATTCGCCGAGGGTCAACTCTTTGGTCAATTCTTCCTCGCCGCGGCGGAGCTTGACCTGCACGTTGTCGCCGGCGGCGTTTTCGCCGATGAGCTTCGTCAAGGCTTCAAAGTCGGGCACGGGCTTGCCACCGTATTCGGTGATGATGTCGCCGACGCGGACGTCGGCGGCCTGGGCGGCGCTGTCGGGGTGAATTTGCGATATGGTGCAGCCCGCTTCGGTTTGCGTACACCCGACGCCGAGGAACCCGCCCCGGCGATAGTCGAGTGTGACACCTGCGATCCGTTCAATGTCTTCCGCACCTTCAGGTGTAATCTCCGTCCCGTACAGTTTCAAATCCGCGACAGCAAGAATCTGCTTAAAATGTTTTAACGGAAGGCCGGTTACAGGTGAATGC
>CALBTA010000142.1 GCA_937967755.1 uncultured Planctomycetaceae bacterium
TTCCGATCGATCCTTTCGATGAAGAGTTTCACCGTAAGAATACCTTGGGAGTCGAACGTCCCATCGATGGCGAAGGCAAGGTCACTGCGCAGAGTGCGGACGCAAATGCAGAGGTGAAGCCGCTGAATCCGAAGCCTGACTTGAGTCCAAGCAACGGAATCGTCCCTGAACCGACAGCTGTTAACCCGAATTCGACGGGCGATCAATCGACCCCACCCACTGATGCGGAAGCAACCACGTTGGATCTGATTCCAGAAGAGTCCGCAGGCGGTGAAACAAATACGAAGGTTGGCGACAGTGGGGGGGCAATAAGTTCGGCATCTGATTCCCGGCAAGAGGAACGAGCCAGCGTTGATAGTGCAGACAAAAACCCAACGCGGAAGCATGCCAATCCAACGCAGCCGCGTTCTGATTTTGCTACTGGCACTTCCACCACGGGCGAGCATCCAAACCCAGAAGACGAGTTCGAAACGACTCCGCAACAACTTGCGGCAACGCGCAAGCACTCGGAATCTTTCGGCTTGAACGCCGCGAAAGCCGAACAACGACAGATTCCCTCGAGCAGATCGAAAACTTTCGCTCCTTCGGCGTTAGTTCCCGCAGATGCAGCCGAGATTGATACCGCCAACAAGCAATTGCAGGAAGATAGTGCAAACTCCGCGCCAGACTTCCTGGAAAGAATCGCGACAACGACGAAGCCTTCCGCCAGTGCTAAACAAAGCACGGCAAGAGGGCCGACGCTGACGGGCAGCGACACGGTCGCACCCGTTCAAGAAAAGCCGGCTGAAGGGCAGCCGCGGCTTCCGCAGTTGTTGACCCGATCGCGCGACAACGCATCACAACAACAGCAGCCACTCACCGATGTGCAACAGGCGAGGCTCGTGCAGCGGGTCGCCAAGGCGTTCGATGTCGCGCGGGCCCGCGGCGAATCGACCGTTCGCCTGCGCCTCAGCCCGCCTGAATTGGGATCGCTGCGGTTGGAGGTACAGGTGGAAAGCGGCTCGCTCGTCGCGAAGTTAGAGGTCGAAACGCAAACCACCCGCGAAGTGCTGCTTGACAACCTGAACGCCCTGCGGCAGCGCCTCGCAGAACAAAGCATTCGAGTCGACCAGTTCGATGTCGATTTACTCGACCGCCAATCCGAAGACCAATGGGCGAAAGACGACCGTCGGGGCAGCAAAGACCGCAGCGAAGATAAGGCAACCGAACTGACAAAAGAACGCACCGGTTCTACGAGGGAAGTGAAACCCGTCCATTCGGACCGTTTGCTGGAAGAAGGGCTGATTGACGTAATCGTTTGATCGCTTGCTGAACTCAACAACACATAAACGCACAATCACATAGGAACCAGCCATGTCGCGAATCACATCTGTCCTTCCCAGCGAAACGCCGACCACCGGGCGGGCGACCGATCTGCAGGATGTCGACGTCAACCAGTTTCTGGACTTGCTGATCGCCGAGTTGCGAAACCAGGACCCGCTCGACCCGATGGACAACTCCGAGATGGCCCAGCAAATCGGCCAGATTCGCGAGATCGCAGCTACTGACAAGCTTTCTTCGACGTTGTCAGCAGTCTCGACCGGACAAAGCCTGACAACGGCCAGCGGTTTGATCGGCAAGGAAGTCGAGGCCCTCAGCGAGGAAGGTGAACCGGTCCGCGGCATCGTCGACAAGGTAAGCGTTCTAGTCGACGAAGACGACAGCACGCTGCGTAGCTATCAAATTCACATCGGCGACGGCACGTTCGACTTGGACCGTGTCCGTGAAGTCAACAACCCTACTTCGTAACTTCCAAGCGGGGGCTGTTAGCCACCGCGACCAAGAATTTTTTAGAAACCAGGCGGAAGCGATAAGCCCTCCGCTATGACAAATAAAGGAAAAACCAAATGGGTCTCGCATCTGCTCTTACCACGGCGCTGACCGGCTTGTCGGCGGCGGAAACGCAAATCGATGTCGTCGGTAACAACCTGGCGAATTCGCAAACCGTTGGCTTCAAGGCTTCGGAAGCTGTGTTCGCCACGCAGTTCCTGCAAACCCAAGGCCTCGGTTCAGCCCCCACTGCCAACTCGGGTGGTACGAACCCGCGGCAAACGGGCTTGGGCACCAAGGTTGCGGAAATCACTCCCGACTTCACCCAAGGGACCATCGAGATCAGTTCGAACCCGTCCGACCTGGCGATTCAAGGCGACGGCTTCCTGATCGTGGAAGGTTCTTCCGGCGAGCAACTGTTCTCTCGCAACGGCATTCTGAAAACCAACTCGAACAACGAACTGGTCAACTCGACCGGAAACCGGCTGCTGGGTTTTGGCATTGATGATACATTCACCGTGCAAACGACCGAACTGGTACCGTTGACGATTCCGCTGGGCTCGTCCGCTGTTGCTCAGGCGACCAGTACGGTATTTCTGGAAGGTACGCTGACGCCAACGGGCGATTTGGCTGATACCGCTGGCGTGGTCCAAAGCGCCATCTTGGGCGACGGCCGTGTGCCCCGCCCCAGCCTGGATGGCGACAACGACCTCGATGGCGTTCCGGAAGATCCGCCCGCCAACGTCGACGTTGCCGAAGTGCCCGACGTCAGCGGGGTGGCCGTCGCCAACACCGAGGCGGGAACGCTGGCCGATGGTGCGGTGTTCCGTTACCGCATTGCGTTTGTTGATGACAGCGGCAGCGAAACGACGTCGTCGCTGGAGATCGCCGTGCCAGCACTCGCCGATACCGACGCCACGCTGAACAACAACTCGGTGGAACTTTCCAGTCTGCCGGCGTTGGGCGACTTTGCGTCGTACAATATCTACCGCACGGAAGACGGCGGAAGTGCCTTCTACTTTCTGGCCAACGAAACGACGGGAACTTACACCGACGACGGCACGGACATCCTGGATCTGGGGCAGCCGCTGGATGAAACCGTGCTAAACGGCAACTACAGCTACGTGATTACGTTTCACCGCGACGGCGTCGAAGAGAGCCGGCCGTCGCTGACGCTCGGTCCGCAGAACATCGTCGACGGCCGAATTCGGCTGTCCGATTTGCCGCTGCCGCCACCGTCGTCGCCAGACTACCCCGACTACAATGAACTCCGCATCTACCGAAACCTGGCCACCGATTCGAGCAGCTTCTACCTGGTTAAAACGCTCGCCGCGGGTGAAGAGTTCACCGACAATCGCACCGATGCCCAAATTTCCGACCTGACCGGCACGACAATCGACGGCGACCCGAACAAAGCGCTCGACGGCGACGGCCCAAAGGGTGATTTCAGCACGCGCCTGGTCGATGTGCTGCGCCGTGACGGGTTGAACTACGAGAATTTGTTCCAAGAAGGAACGTTGCAATTCGCCGGAAAGAAGGGCGGCCGAACCTTGCAGCCGAAGGAATTCACGATCACGGCCGCGTCAACGTTGCAAGACCTGACCGAATTCATGGAAGACGCGTTGGGTATTCAGTTGGCCGCCAACGACCCCAACAACCCCATTCCGGGATCGGTCAACAACATCCCCGGCGAATCGGCCGACCTCGCCCAAGGGATCACCATTCAGAACGGGCAGATTCGCGTCGTCTCGAACAACGGCGTCGAAAACGAAATCGAAGTCACCCTCTCGTCGTTTCAGTTGACCACGGCGGCCGGTGAAATTTCGAACCCAAACCTGGCCTTCGGTTCAATCCAAGACGCCGCGGGTGAGAGCAGCTCGACCGACTTCATCGTTTTCGATTCGCTGGGCGTGCCGGTCAACTTGCGTCTGACGACAGTTCTCGAATCGCGCAGCGGTTCAGCGACGACGTACCGTTGGTTCGCCGACTCGCCCGACAACGACCCGACCACCGGCGTGGCGGTCAGCGTTGGGACCGGGCTTGTCTCGTTCGACGGGGAAGGAAATTTCATCACGACCACCAACGACACCGTTTCGATCGATCGCCGCAACAGCCCGGCCGAATCGCCGTTGGAGTTCGAACTCGATTTCTCGCAAGTCTCCGGCCTGGCCGCATCGAGCAGCAATATCGCCGCCAGCCGCCAGGACGGTTCCGGCACGGGAACGCTGACTAGCTTCATCATCGGCGAAGACGGGACGATCCGTGGTGTTTTCAGCAGCGGTGTTTCGCGAGACCTCGGGCAGATTCGCCTCGCCCGCTTCGGCAACCCCAACGGCCTGGAGCAACAGGGCGAGAACCTGTTCTCCAGCGGCGTGAACTCAGGCTTGCCGATTTTCGGCAACCCGGGCGAACAGGGCATCGGCACGATCATTGCCGGCGCGGTCGAACTTTCCAATACCGACATCGGGCAAAACCTGATCGACCTGGTGCTGGCCACGACGCAATACCGGGGCAACACCCGGGTTATCACCGCGGCTCAACAACTGCTCGAAGAGCTGCTGAACATCCGCCGATAGGAACTTCGGTCCTCACCGGTCGACGAGTTAGAGCCGCGGCTGCGCCGAATATTCCGGTCGCATCTGTTGTAGCGAACGTTCGCCGCCGCGGCGGGCGGTGAAAACCGTACGATGTGTACCGGCCGTACGGCAGTGCTATGCGCTACGTCCTGCGCTCAAGTGCAGCCGCTGCTGCTGCCTGTCGATACCTCTGATGGACGCCCTCTCGCCGTTGCATCGTTGGTAAAGGAATACGCAATGGAATTCAATCGCAACCAGTACTTCATGATTGGCCTTGTCCTGCTGTTTCTTGGTATTCAGTTCAAGATGGTTGAGTCGTACGTGCTCACCGAAGACGCGGCGAAGTTCGTGGCCAAGCGGCTCGGCAAAGACAAGCCCGATCCCAATGCCGGCGTCGTCCAACAATCCTTCGCATCCGCTGCGATGGCATCGCCCGCCCCGCAATACCGCACTTTCCAACCACCCACATGGCTCGGTTGGGCGCTCATCTCCGTGGGCGCAGTCTTAATCCTACACTCCCTTGCGATGGGCAAACCGGGTTGATGGGCGTACCCAAGACTCGATCTCTGGTCCTTGTATCGACATAGACCAATCAAAAGAAATTCGCACGCAAAGTCGCGAAGCCGCCCCGGCGGTACTGATCGCATGTGCCGTACTCCCGCTTCACTACCTGATCTCCCCATCCCCAATGTCCCCTCATCTCCCTTTTCTTAGCCGACG
>CALBTA010000143.1 GCA_937967755.1 uncultured Planctomycetaceae bacterium
ATCGCGGGTGTGTTCAAAAATTGGCTGATCGTCACCAACAAACCGGACTTGGGCCGCAGGGTGGCTGACCGCATTCTCGATGGCGGCGACGACACACTGGCCAAGAGTGAGCGCTTCATCGAAGCCCGCAAAGGTATCGCTGGCAAGCCTGCCGCCTGGGCGTATGCCAATGTCGAAGCCCTGCGTGATGCCGGCTTGGCGCAGGAACTCTATCAAGAAAAGAGCAACAACTTCGGTGCGGAGCTGTTCATCGCAGGCATTCTCGCCGCGTTGCAAGAAGCCCCCAGCGGCACGGCAGCGCTCTACGTGGAAGACCAACAGCTTCGCCTGGCGGCCAGCGTGCCGCACGACCCTGGCAACGTGCCCGAGAAGCGCGAATTTTTCTTCGGCCCCGAAGGCAAGGGTTCCGCCCCGGCCCCGCTGCAAGTGAAGAATCAACTGCTCGCCGTCACTGCCCATCGTGACGTCGGCGAAATGTGGCGGCGGCGGAGCGACCTGTTCGACGAGAACGTCAACGCCGAACTAGCCACGGCCGACAGCAACCTTTCCACAGTGTTCGCGGGCCTCGATTTTGGCCGCGAAGTGCTGGGCGCTTTACAGCCCCAGGTGCAAATCATCGCCGCGGGGCAAGACTTCGCCGACAAGGATGTTCGCCAACCGAAAATCAAACTGCCCGCCGGCGCGATGGTCTTCCAACTGAAAGAGCCTGAGAAGATGCAGCGTCAATTGAAGGTTTCGTTCCAGTCGTTGATCGGCCTGACGAACCTGGGTGCGGGGCAGAACGAACTGCCCCAGTTGGAACTATCCACCGAAAAGACCGACGCGGGTCAGATCATTTCAGCGACCTACGAGAATTTGGAAGAAGATGCCGAGATTTCCAACGACATCATCTACAACTTCTCGCCGGCGCTTGCGTTCACGGGTGACTTCTTCATCATCGCTTCGACGCGTGACTTGGCGGTGGAACTGATGGAGCAAGCCGAAGGGGGTGCGAAGCCGCCAGCGGCGGGCGAGCGGGTTGTCAACACGAGCGCGAAAATCGACAGCGAAGCGTTTAGTGAAATCTTGAACGAGAATCGCGATGCGCTTGTCGCGCAGAACATGCTCGAGAACGGACACACGAAAGCGGAAGCCGAAAAGGAAATCGGTGCGCTGTTCACGCTGCTGAAATTCGCCGGCGACGCCTCGCTGCAACTGGCCACTGAGAAAGACACGTTGCGGCTGGAATTGTCGCTGGGGTTGAAGTAGTAGGACGGGTTTGTAACCCGTCCACGAACTCGTGTCGAGGTTATTCATCCGAGGTTCACTCATTCACTAACTTCAAAGACGGGTTGCAAACCCGTCCTACACGAACCGCCATGTCCAACTCCCTCAACAACATCGACCCCGCTTGGGCCTGGAGCAAGTTTACGCCCAGCGACGAGCAACCCTGGGACTTCGCGGCAGCGGCACACTTGCTCCGCCGGTCCGGGTTCGGAGCATCGTGGCGGGAAATTGAATCGGCAGCGGCCAAGTCCCCCGCCGAAGCGGTCGCCGCGCTTTGCGAACCGGGCGACGCATCATTGCAGTTCGAAGAGGAAATGGCCCCGCTGGATACGAACGTACTGGCCGCCGGCAACGCCGAAGGTTTGCCGCCCTGGTGGCTGTACCGCATGCTGCACTCGCCTGACCCGCTGTTGGAAAAGCTGACGCTATTCCTGCATGGGCATTTCGCGACCAGCGCCGCCAAGGTGAACGACGTGCGGATGATGTTCGCCCAGCACCAGTTGTTCCGCCGATATGCTCGCGGCAAGTTCGGCCCGCTGGTGCAGGCGATTTCGCGCGATCCGGCGATGCTGGTTTACCTTGATTCCACGACTAACCGCAAAACGCACCCCAACGAAAATTACGCCCGCGAGGTGATGGAACTGTTTTGCCTTGGCACGGGCAACTATACCGAGCAGGATATTCAGGAACTGGCCCGGTCGTTCACCGGCTGGGAAGTCCACCGCAAGAAGTTCACGTTCAATAAATACGAACATGACGAAGGACAAAAGACCATTTTGGGCCACACTGGCAACTTCGGTGGCGACGAAGGGGTCGACATCGTCCTCGCCCAAGATGCATCACCGCGTTTCATCGCGGGCAAGCTGTTTAGGTTTTTCGTCTGCGACGAACCGGCCCCGCCGCGGCCGCTGATCGAACCGCTCGCGCGGCAGCTTCGCCAAGGCGGCTTCAACATCAGCGAAGTGGTCAAGACGATACTCGGCAGTCAACTTTTCTTCTCGCCACATGCGGTCGGAAAAAAGATCCGCTCGCCGGTCGAGTTGGGCATCGGGCTGCTGCGGTCGCTCGAAGGGAAGACGAATCTGAACGAGTTGGATCAGCGGCTTGGTACGCTCGGGCAACGGCCGTTCTACCCGCCGAATGTGAAAGGCTGGGACGGCGGCCGGACTTGGATCAACTCGGCCACACTGCTGGGGCGGGCGAATTTGGTTCGCGAACTACTCAGCGATATCCAGCTTGAAAAACTACCAGCCCAAGCGGGCGCGGCTTCGCCGGAAGCAATCGTCGATTGGGCAATTCAATTGCTCGTCGCCGTGCCGGTCGCCGACGACGCCAGGGCATCGCTGGTCGAACTGGCCAAGCGTCAACCCGAAGGACAACCAGGCGTCGCCAACATCGTTCACGCCGTTGGTGCGTTACCGGAGTTTCAATTGTGTTAGTAGCGGGGGCTTCCAGCCACCGTAGTTGACTTGAATCCACGCGAACTGACGGTGGCTAGAAGCCCCCGCTACGACAGGAAATCATTCATGAAAACCACACGCCGAACTTTCCTGACCCTGGCTGGTTCAACCACCGTGTTTGGCCTTTCCGGTTCGATTCCCGCCTTTCTGCGACGGGCTGCCGCGGGCGAAGCCGCCAGCGGTGAGCGGGTGCTGGTGGTTGTGCAACTTTCCGGAGGAAACGATGGGCTGAATACAGTCATTCCGTACGGCGACGACGCCTATCACCGTAACCGGTTTTCGCTCGACTACGACAACAGCGCGGTGTTGAAGATCGACGACTACCACGGCCTGCACCCTTCGCTGCGCGGCTTTGCCGATTTGCTGGAAGCGGGCAA
>CALBTA010000144.1 GCA_937967755.1 uncultured Planctomycetaceae bacterium
CAACGTCGCGATGGCGACGGGCGCAGCTTTGGCGGTGAGCCTCATGTGAATGTGTTCCTGTCAGGAAAGTTACCGATCGGCTGCCGGTCCAAAATGAAATCGGACCAGCACAGGAATGCCGTGCTCCACGTTCCATGATACACCAGCGGCGGCGAAAATGCAGCCTAACCTTGCCCAATTTGCCTTCACGGAAGGTGGCGGTGATAGCAATTGGGCAGCATAGCAAGCGAATTGTCACCCGCGCCGCACCCGCTAGACCACTTGGCAGCCAGTACCTAGGATGAGAATCGCCGCCTTTAGAGGAGATCAATTGTCCTCAATTGATTGTTCGACACAAATCATCGGTTGCTATGCCTTCACAACCTGGCCCAAAGAATCAAGGCGATCAGGCCGCGACGCGGGCGGCTGCGGAAGTGGTCTTGGGCTATCTGAACTTCTCATCCGGCAAATCCGATGCCAACTTCCTTTCGGCGCTCAATGCTCTGTTCGCGAATGCCGAAGGCCTCGGGTGGCGGCATGTTCACAACACGCTGAAGGCTTCCCTGGCGTCGCAGGCGGAGAAGCAATCGGCACTGGGCGATTGCCAGCAGGCCAGCGCGGTCGTCGACCTGGTCTTCAATCATGTGCTGCCGGGCTACCGGAAATTCCACGACGATTTGCTGTTTCACCAAAGCGACGACGAGTTGTTTCGGCCGCTGTTTATTGGCCGAGTTTGTGAAGCCGTGCTCACGGACGGCCAGCCTTGGTATGAAGTGGATCGTATCCACGATAACGCCCTCGCGCGGCTGAATGCCTACGTCGGCTACCGCCCGGTGCCCGCGCTGCAATCCCACCGGCATGAGCCTTACCCGCACGAGTGGATTCGGCCCGTTCCACTTTACATCGAAGGGGCAACGATCGGAGTCGGTCGCTACCACGATGTCGTTCAAATCGCGCTAGAGATCATTCGTAATACCGAGCCGCATCTGCTGCAAGCCGCTCACCTGAACCCCGAGTGGTTGAGCGAGTTGGCGTTCGATCCGCGGGCGTACGATTTCGATCACCCCGCCAACAAACGGCCGAATTACCACTTCGGGCAGTGGGACCCGCATTGCATTGACAACGACGGCCGTTACCGGCGGCTGGTTGTGCAGCAGGTAACGCTCGACGCGTTGATGGAACGGGTGGAAAACCCCGGCGAGATTTCGCCCGCAGAAGCTTTGCGGGAAGGGGGCGCGGTGCTGGCGGGGGTGATGCTGATGGCGACCGGCATCAGCGGCTGGGGGCCGGAAGCGTTGGACTCGTCGGTCAGCCTCGGTAATTTGCTGCCGCACATCGCTGCCTACCGCGATGCGTTCTACCAACAACTACTCGAACAAACGCCCGGCGAACATGGCGACCGGCTGCGCGAAGAGGCGGCGCGGATGCGGCAACCCTTCGCCGCGGCCCGGCAGGAATTGAACATGGCGCTGACCCGCCGCCGGGCGACACAAATCGCCCACGTGCAGCTTGCGAAAGTCTACGCCGCGATGGGCTTTGCGCAGCAGGCCCACCAGCACGCCAGCGAAGTGCCTTCCACAACCGCCCGCATCAGTTGCCGCATCGCCTGCGCCCTCAGCCAAACTGATCAAGCGATCGAAGCGAAGCAACTGGGCGAGGCGGTCGACGCGCTGGCAGAGATTGAACAGCTTCTCTACCGCGGCGTTGATTGTGGTGCGATCATCGATCCCTGGAGCATTCTGGGTTTTGATGCGCACTTCAGCCTGTTCCCGGCGATGGAAAACAGCATCCACGATTTCCGGGCTGACGAGTTGGCGGAGCTGATCGATCACATCTGTCAACGCTACACGGCCCTGTGGTGCGCGCCCGCGGCGGCACGCGACCAATCGATGGAAGCGCGCGTCAGCGAGCAACTGCAACGGCTGTCCACGTGGTGGTACCAATTCGCCACGCATGAGGTCAGCAGCATCGAATCGCCCAACGGCGCGCTGGCCTACGAAGCCGCGCAGCACGTCGCCGGCATCCTCGGCACGTGGCACAACGCCGGGGCCGCGGGCGGAGACATTCGTTTTTGGGCTCCGCACGCGCAGTTGTTCGAAACACCCAAGGCGTATGCGACCGTGGTGGAAGCGTTGCTCGACCGCCGCGACTACGTCGCATCGAAAGCGCTGCTGGTTCACTGGCTTTCCCGGGCGGAGGAAACCGGGTTGGAAGAAGGCGAAAGCAGTTTTTCGGCGCTTGCGGTACGTTGGCTGCGGCAGTTGCAGCGCGACGAATCGTTCGACGATGCCGACGAAAATTCCAGCCGCTGGGCGTTGACGAAACATCTGTTCGACATGTTCGAAGCTAACGCCGAACAGTTCGGCGAAGCGCCGCAGTTGATGCTCGGTCAGGCGGCCGGCAAGGCATCCGCGCCAGAGGAACATGACGAGTTCGATCTGGATGAAGACGAAGAAGATAACATTTACAGCGCGGCCTACGAAGAAGTCGTCTACCGCGACAGTACCGACGACGGCTTTGAAGGCGAACTGTTCGATTACGGTCAGCCCAGCGAAGATGAACTGGAAGCCGAGACCAAACGGATCAGCTTGCAGCTTGGCTACCTGACGACGCTGGCGCAGTTGTGGAAGTTGGCGGCCTGGCAGCGGGAAGACCGTGGCGACGACCCACGGCGGCGTGACGATCTGCTTGCCTGGTTTTCGCAAGCGGAACGCATCATGACGGGCCTCAGCCAACTGCTGGCCAACGTGGCGGCCCATCACATCGAATCGGCGGGGATCGATTGCCAATCGCTGGTCGAGTTCGACCGGCAAAAGACTATTCAAGAGGCGTTGCTTGAACGGGTCGCGATGGCCCATGTCGAAGTGGCCGACGCGGCGTTCTTTGTGCTGGCCGCCGCTGGCGCTGCCGAAGATACCACGGGCGGGCACTGGGACTGGCCGTTCGAGCTTTCCGACGAAGGGCGGCTGTCGGTCTCGTTGATGGCGGCGGTCATGCAAGGCGACCGCCGCGAAGCCCAAGCCCGCTGCGCCGAATACATCGAAGCGATTCAAGGCTTGCCGTTGTTGTACATTCCGATCTCGCGCGGGGGCGACCCGCACCAGCTTGTGCGCGTCCGCCGGCGACAGCGGATGTTGCAAAACCTGGCCTTCGCCCTGCCGCGCATCGGGCTGCTGAGCGAGGCGAGGCAAATCGTCGAAGTCGCCCGGCACATGGAACGCGACCACCCGGTCGGCCCGGGTGCTGTGACTGAATTCGACGACCTGTTCGACATCGCCTACCGCGCGATCATCGATTGCATCTTGCATTCGTCGTTGTCGTGGTGGGAGCGGCAGTGCGACATCGACGAGACCGCAGTGTTCGCCTTGCTGGAACATATCACACGGCCGATGAACAACATTTGGGACGCCCACAGCCGTACGCTTCGCCTGAGCGTGTTGGAACGGACGGCCGACGAGAAGACGTGGGAGCAGATCGTCGAGTTCATCAAGCAGTACGGCAGCGATCTGTTCACGCAGCATTTTCTGAACCTGGGCAACATCCGTGCCATCGAACACCAAGGGGTTGAACAGTGGCTGGATGAGGTCGAAGAGAACGCGTCGTACGATGAGCGGCCGAAGATGTTCGACGCGCTGGGCGATGGCTTGAGCCGCCGCCGGGCGACGAAGTGCCTGACGATCATCCTCGACGCCATCGCCGAAAACTATGTCGAGTACCGCGACTACAATGCGACCCGCACCGAGTCGGACCGCGGCGAAGAACTGTACAAGCTGCTTGATTTCCTGCGGCTGCGGGTGGAGTACGATCTGGTCGCCTGGCGATACCGCCCTGTGATGATCGCGCATGAATTGCTGCTCTCCCGAGGGCGTCCGCAAGCGGCGGAGTTGTTTCGGCGTGGCCTGGCGAAGTGTACCCGCGACGAAGCGAACCGCTTCATGACCCGGTTGGGAGAGTTGGAAGACGAACACGCCATGGCCATGCCGACCGTGGCTGAAAAACTTGCCGAGCGTTTCGTGCAACCGACCATCATTCACCGTTTGTGTTCGCTGGTAGAAACTGCCATCGAGCAGCGCAAAGCGGGCGACGACTCCACCGCATTCAATCTGCTGCAACAGGAAGCCAACGTGATGGCCCGCGACTGCGGCGGCGTGGGGCTGGACATTCCCCCTTGGCTGCTGGCATTGGGGGGAGAAGCCGACCGCGC
>CALBTA010000145.1 GCA_937967755.1 uncultured Planctomycetaceae bacterium
AAATCTGTTCAAGAAAACCCTCCACCCATCCAACAAACTGTTGAACCAATCCGTCATCCAAGTCACCGCCGGCGACCGATTGCACTTTGGGCTGTTTTCGTTTGGGCCCAACCCAGCGGGGCGAAACTATGGCGGTGCGGGGATGATGATCGACCGGCCGGTGTTGCGGTTGCGGCTGTCTCCCGCGGAAAGCTTCGCCGCCCAAGGGCCGTTGGCCCATCGGGTGGAGAAATTTGCCAACGGTTGGGCGCGGGCGACGGGGCTAAGCGAACTGCCCGGTTGCCACATTCAGATCGAGACTATTCCATCCGAACACAGCGGCCTGGGAGTCGGCACGCAACTGGGGCTTTCGGTTGCGGCGGGGCTAAATGAACTGACCGAACAACCAATGGCGAACGCCGAACGCCTGGCCGAGAAGACGAGTAGCGGCGTGCGATAGGCGGTTGGGGTCTACGGGTTTATGCACGGAGGGCTGATCGTGGATAACAGAAAATTACCGGACGAAAAGCTGTCCCCGCTGCTGCATCGTTGTGCGATTCCCGACGACTGGCGGGTCGTTCTGATCCGCCCCGCCCAAGGCCAGGGTCTTTCGGGAACAGAAGAACGGCAAGCCTTCGAGGGGGCGCCGGCCGTTGATCCTCGTGTTTCAAAATCGCTCCGCAACGAAGTGGCCGAAAGGATGCTGCCAGCGCTGGCGGAGGGAAACTTCGAAGGTTTCAGTGCAAGTGTCTACCGGTTCGGCAAGACTGCTGGTGAATGTTTTTCGGCAGTGCAACAAGGGCCGTATCACGGGCCGCTGCTGACTGGGATTGTCGAGACAGCAAGAAATCTCGGCGTCACCGGCGTCGGGCAAAGCAGTTGGGGACCGACGATCTACTGCCTGCTGCCCGACGCGGTGTCAGCCGCAGGGTTTGCGGATAAAATGAAGTCGTCCATGACGAGTGCCGATTTGGAATGCGTGATTGCGCAGCCGTGCAATCTCGGGGCGATTGTTAAGAAACTGAAGACCGTCGTACCAGCGAGGTGAAACAAATGCCCATTCTCGGAGTGAATATCGACCATGTCGCCACGGTGCGGCAGGCCCGGCGGACGAATGAACCCGACCCGGTTTGGGCGGCGACGCTGGCTGAACTTGGCGGGGCGGACGGAATCACGTTGCATCTGCGCGAAGACCGCCGGCACATCCAGGACCGCGATCTGCGCATTCTGCGTGAAACGGTCACGGTCGGCCTGAACCTGGAACTGGCGACCGATGAGGATGTCGTCGCGATCGCTTGCGACGTGCGGCCTGATCAGGCGACGCTGGTTCCTGAAAAGTGGGAAGAAGTCACGACCGAAGGGGGGCTTGATATTTCCTCTTCGCAAGACCGCCTCGCCGCGGTGACCGGGCAGCTTCAAGATAACGGCATCTTGGTCAGCCTGTTCCTCGACCCCGACCCACGGCAGATAGACCTCGCCGCGAAGCTCGGCGCGCAGGCGGTCGAACTTCACACCGGGGCTTACGCAAATGCCGCTGGGAAAGACCGCGATGGGCACCTGCAGCAGCTTGCCAAGGCGGGGCGGCAAATTCGCGAAGCGGGCATGCAATTGCACGCCGGGCATGGCCTGACCTATCGCAACGTCCAGCCCATCGCCACCATCGAAGGCATGCACGAATTGAACATCGGCCACAGCATCGTCGCCCGGGCGATCTTCGTCGGGTTTGAGCAAGCCGTGCGGGAAATGAAGCGGCTGATTGTTTCGTGAGGCGGTACGACGGTCTTCCAAGGCCGTCGAACAACATGCAAGGTATTCATGTCGCATCAGCGTCCGCTTACCAGTTGCATTCCGGTCCATTCCCCACGTTAGTTGGGTTGCACTCAGAATTTCAAACCTTACGTTTGAATTGGTTGCGAGCCGCCGCTCGCGGCGAATCCGTCGGATCACCAAGGCGAAATTGCTCCCCCACCTTGGCGATTGGCACGGAATTCGTTGGCAACTCGGCACGCGACCGATTAGGATGAAGCTGATCCCTCTCATCCTTTGCTATTCAGCACGGCTACTCTACAACGGAATTCGAGGTACCTATGGGCCAGAATTTACGGGCGCGATTGTTCGCGCGACTGACTGCGTGCGCGGCATTATTCATCCTTCTCTCCAACTCCACCTCGGCGGCCGCCGAAGAGTACCGCGGCGTGCTGATCAATATGATCCCGCACGTTGAAGCGAAGCCTGATTTCGCCGGCGAGGCATGCGCCGCGATGGTGCTGCAACGAATGGGGACGAAGCTCGATCAAGACTTCGTCTTCGATCAATCCGGAACCGATCCGGCGCTCGGCCGCGGCTGCAACGTGGCTGAATTGAAGCTGGCGTTGGAACGCATCGGGTTTGTCGTCGGACAAGTCTGGTATGCCCTTTCGCCTCACCGGCCAGAGGATGATTTGGCCGCCCAGTTCAGCGCGCTGCACGCCGACCTGGCAAGCGGTGTGCCCAGCATCGTTCACATGCGGAAAGATCGCGAAAGCGATGCCAAGCGCTTTCGCCTGGTGCTGGGATACGACGACGACCGCGACGAGGTGATCTACCACGAACCGTTGGAGAAAAGCGGCGCGTTCAGCCGCATGACGCGCGAAGAACTGATGCAGCTTTGGCCAACACGCATTGGCGACACCACGGTCGTCGCCCGCATGCCGCTGCGCAGCGATGATGATTTGAACTACGTCGGGCCATCGGAAGAAGTTAGCGATGCCGACTACGCCCAACACGTACGCCTGTTGCGGCAAGGGCTGCCGGAAGATTTTCACGTCTTCGTGCAAAAGCCGTTCGTGGTGATTGGCAACGAGCGCGAAGGGGTGGTTCGCAAGCATTCCGACGAAACGGTCAAATGGGCGGTCAACCGCCTGAAGCTGATGTACTTCGAGAAAGACCCCGACCACATCATCAACGTCTGGCTGTTCAAGGACGCGAAGACTTACGATCACTACATCAAGACTTACTACAAGCACACGCCCGCTTCAAAGTTCGGTTACTACTCGCCCGGCCACAAGGCGTTGTTCGCGAACATGAGCTACGGAACCGGCACGCTGGTGCATGAGATCGTTCACCCGCTGATGCTGGCGAATTTCCCCAAGTGCCCAAGCTGGTTCAACGAAGGGATGGCCGCGCTGTACGAGCAATCGAACGACCGCGACGGCCGGATGTTGGCGCAAACCAATCAGCGGTTGAAACAGGTCCACGCGGCAATCATGAAGAAACGCCTGCCGCCGCTGCAAACGCTGATGAGCACCAGCCGCGAAGAGTTCTACCGCGGGCGCGATCGCATCCTCAACTACGCCGAAGCCCGTTACCTGTGCTATTACCCGGAAAAGAAGAACCTGCTCGGAACAT
>CALBTA010000146.1 GCA_937967755.1 uncultured Planctomycetaceae bacterium
GAAAAGGATTTCCCATGTCGTGCCGCGTTCTGCTGCTCTCGTGCTTCGTTCTGCTGGCTGCTTCGCCGTGTGTACACCTCTTTGGTGCGGACTTTCGCATTGAGACCAAAGTCTTTTCCGGTGACGAAACTAGCCCGCAGTTCGAGAACGTTACCATTTCGCAGCGCGGTATCGTCTACGATTTTCTCGGCGGCCCGCTGCTTTCGGATTCGATCGCTGAGGTGACGATCTACGACCCCCGCGGTCGCCACTTCACCCTGTTGGATGTGAACCGCCAGGTAAAAACTCGGATTCAAGAGGACGCCCTGCTCCAGTTCGTTGCCGAAGTCAAGATTCGCGCGCTGCAAACCGGAGCGGCGCTGGCACGCGAGGCGGCGCAGCCGAACTTCCGCGCGAAGTTCGACCAACAGTTGCGCCAACTTTCCTTGACCGGCGACCGCTATTCCTACGTCGCTATGGCGGGTTCAGAGCGCTTTCCAAACGCCCAAACTTCAGCCGAATACTTCAACTTTATCGACATGTACGCCCGGCTTAACGCCACGCGCGTCGGTGCCATGCCGCCGCAGGCCCGGTTGGAACTGAACCGTCAGTTGGCTGAACATGAACTGCTGCCGGCGTCGATCGAGCGGACGATCCGTTCGCGCAATCCGCTGCTGGGCAAGTCGAAAGTTGTTCGCAGTGAACATGCCATGGTCTGGCGGCTGCTTCGCCAGGATCAGAAGTGGATCGACAAGGCTGCAAAGCAGCGGGCCGAATTCCCATCCGTTTCATTCGGCGAATATCGCGGACTGCCCGCCGGGGGCGATGCGCAGTGATGCGGTTGTGCCGTTTCTAACGCTGGCCGCTGCCTATTCCTTAGGCAGCGCGGCTGCGCCGCTCGTTGACACTTCGACGTAACCTGTTTAGTCTGAAAGTGTTGTAGTGCGCGCCTGCGCGCCAGGTGAACGTGTCGAAAAATGAGGCAAACGCTTGTCGAGCCCTTCCCGCGGCGGAGTTTTCCAACAGGCGACGGACCGCCGAGTGATGCAGTTTAGCGAAAGCGTCAGCTTCGACGCCCGGCTGGCCGCTCACGACATCGCGGGGTCCACCGCTCACGCCCAAATGTTGGCCAAAGTCGGGCTGATCGACGAAGACGAGTGCCGTCAGATTGTCGAAACGTTGGCAGAAATTGGTGAGGAAATCGCCAGCGGGAATTTCCACTTCCAGGAAGAACTGGAAGACGTTCACATGAATATCGAGGCGGCGCTGACCGACCGCCTGGGCGATATCGGAAGGAAACTTCACACCGCCCGCAGTCGAAATGACCAAATCGCCACCGATTTGCGTCTGTGGTCGCGCGACGCCATCGACCGAATCGATGGCCTGCTGCTGGATTTGCAACGGGCGTTCGTCGGCCGGTGCGACGCGGATATCGACGTGATTGTTCCGGCCTACACCCATTTACAAAGGGCGCAGCCGGTGTTGGCGGCCCATTATTGGTTGGCCTATGCCGAAAAGTTCCAGCGCGACCGCGGCCGGCTGGCCGATTGCCGCAAGCGTCTGAACGTCAGCCCGTTGGGCGCTGCCGCGCTGGCGGGCGCTTCGCTGCCGATTGATCGGGAAGACACCGCCCGCAGGTTGGGCTTCGACGGCGTCGCAGCCAACAGCCTGGATATTTCGAGCGACCGCGACTTCGTCATCGAACTAGCGCTGGCCCTGACGATGATCGCCGAACACCTTAGCACCTGGGCCGAAGAATGGATCTTGTGGGCGACTGCCGAGTTCAACTTCATCAAACTGCCGCAGCAGTTTTGCACCGGCTCGTCGATCATGCCGCAGAAGATCAACCCGGATGTTTGCGAATTGATTCGCGGCAAAACCGCCCGCGTCGTCGGTAACCTGAACACGCTGTTGGTATTGGTGAAGGGGCTGCCGCTGGCCTACAACCGCGATCTGCAAGAAGACAAACCGCCGCTGTTCGATTCGGTCGACACCGTCGAGGCATGCCTGGAACTTGCGGCCCCTCTCGTCGCTGGAGCGGAATTGCAAACAAATTCGATCGCCGCCCGATTGGAAGATGGCTACCTCGACGCCACGACGTTGATGGAACATCTGATCCAGCGCGGCCTGCCGCAAAGAACGGCCCACCACCTCGTGGGCAGCCTCGTCGCCACAGCGATGGAAACAGGCGTTCGGCTCAGCGACTTGACTTTGGAGCAAATGCAGGCGGCGGAGCCGACGCTGGACGAGAGCGTGTTTCAATCCCTCGGTGTTGAGAACGCGGTGAAGGCGTTTGTCAGCTACGGTTCGACCTCACCGAATGAAGTGCGGAAGCAAGTAGAGATTTGGAAGCAGCGATTGACGTAGGGCGGCAAAAGCAATTCCTCTCCCCCTGGGAGAGGTTAGGAGAGGGCAAGCAAGCGAATGGATGAATTGAGAATTGGATAACGAAACATTGGGCGCGTAACGTTGACCGCCCTCACCCCGACCCTCCCCCAAAGGGAGAGGGAGGAATCTGACACCATGACGAAACTACAAGAACAATTCGCAGTCCTGACGATTACCTTGTGTGTCGGAACCTTATGGTCAGCGGTCCTTTCCGCTCAAGATCCGTCCGGCCCGACGGAAGAAGACGTTGCTGCGGCGCAAGAGGCGCTGCGCGAGCGGCAACGGGCGGCCGAAGAGGCTGAGCGGATGCGGCCAGTGCTCGAAGCGATCGCCGAAACGAATCCGACTTCACCGGTGGAACTAATGGGGGCGGTTGATTCGCTTGTCGACCTGGATCAACCGGAGGAAGCGAAGAAGTACATGCGGAAACTGCTGTCGTTGAAGTTGAACGATGAAGCGATGTACGTGTTGCAGCGTAAGGTTGGTTCAGGTGTGTTCTTTAAGATTTCAGTCGACAAGCGCTACCACCCCGAAGGCCAGCAATTGGCCGACGGCGTTCTGGCCGCCGCGCACAAGCAGTCGCGAAACCCAGCGGCCATCGCGAAGTTGGTTGGCGAATTGAACGACCCTTCGCCTTCGGTTCGGGCGCTGGCGATCAGCGATTTGCGCAGCGCCGGCTACGATGCGGTGCTGGCGATGATCGCGGCAATCGCCGATCAAGGCCGTGCCGCGGAGCATGAAAAAATCCGTGTCGCCCTGTACCAAATGGGCGATTTGGCGATCGATCCACTGATCGGCACGTTGGCATCCGGCGATGCGAACCTGATGGCGCAGTCCATTGAGGTCCTCGGACTTTTGGAAACTTCCCAAGCGACCCCGTACCTCATTCACCCGCTGCACAGCGAGCGTTCGCCGGACACACTCAAGCAAGCCGCCGCGCTCGCGCTCGACCGCATCGTGCGATCCGTTCCCACCGAGGGCGATGCCCAAATCTATCTGCAGAAACGGGTCGAGCAACTCGCGGCCGGCGATCTGCCCAAACAAGCGGTCGCCGACGGCACCATCGAACTGTGGCTGTGGCACGAAGGCAAAAAGCTTCCCGTACCGCTGCTTTACGACGCCCGCGATGCGGCGTTTGTTGTGGCGGCGCAGTTGGCCAGCGACCTTTATGATCTGTGGCCGGAAAACCCGGCCTACCGCCGCACCTACCTGATGGCCATTTTGGAATCGGGCAAGCTGTTGGCCGGGTTGGATCGTTCGCTACCCGGCGGGCCAGGGTCCGCCCGCGAACTGGCGGGCCAGACGGGTGTCGCCGCGGTCGAAGATGTGTTGGTCAGCGCGATGGAGCAACACCGCTTGGCCGCCGCAATCGGCGCGGCGGAAGTGCTCGGCGACATCGGCGACGGACAACTGCTGCTATCGCTCGACGGTCGCCAACGGCCTTTGCTGCAAGCGCTGACGCATGGGAACCGCCGGCTGCGGTTCGCCGCCGCGGAAGCGATCATGAAGATCGATCCCCACCATGATTACCCCGGGGCGAGCCGCTTGCCGGAAACCTTGGGGTACCTCGCGGCCAGCGCCGGCATTCGCCGCGTGTTGATCGGGCACCCGCGGACCTCGGACGCTCAGTCGCTGGTCGGCATGCTGGATCAGATGGGCTTCGAGGCGATCACCGCGACCAACGGCCGTGAACTTTTCCTAAAGGCAACATCCTCCCCCGACTTTGAATTGATTTTTCTCAGCGACCGCATCAACGACCCGCCGTTGGACGAAACGTTGCAATTGTTCCGACGCGATCGCCGCACCGCCGGCGTGCCAATCGCGCTGATGGTGCGGGAGGAAAATCTCCGCAGTCAACAACTGCAGGCCGAAGACGACCCGCTGACTGCCGCGTTTCCCAGGCCGCACGACCCCAAGGCGGTTGAGTTCCAAGTCCGGCGGATGATTGAAATGGCTGGCCGCAGCGGCATCACCGACGAAGAGCGCCGTCGGCATGCGTCGGCATCGTTGGCCTGGCTTTCCGTGCTGGCGGGGTCGCCAAAACAGTATGGTTTCTACGATTTGCTGCGCGTTGAGCCGGCTGTGATTACCGCGCTGTACACCGGCCCTGTGCCCGACCGCGCCGCCGAAGTGCTTGGCCATTTCGGAACCACCGATTCGCAACGGGCGCTGGTGACGTTCGCCAGCCAAAACGCCCGTCCGCTTTCTGACCGGCAGGCCGCTTCGGAAGCGTTTGACGCCGCCGCCAACCGACGAGGCCTGATGCTCAATGACGATGATATCGACCGGCAGTACCGCCGCTATAACCTAAGCGAACGGCTCGACGGCGGGACGCAAGCCGTGCTCGGCCAAATGCTGGACACGATTGAACGCCAGCTCAGCATCCAACGCACCGGCGAGCCGCCGAAGGCGAAGGCCGAATAAGAAATGCAAAATGACAAATGACAAACCATCACTAATCGCTTGCCGAGCATTGCCACTCTGTGCCTTTGTCATGGTGCATTCGTCATTTTGAATTCTCGCCCCGCATGTCTTCGTTATCGCACAACTCCGAACAAGGCCCGCCCATTCCGGGTTTGATCGGGTCGGGGCCGGCGATGAAAGCTGTCTACGCGGTGACCCGCAAGGTCGCCCGCACCAATGCTTCGGTCCTGTTGCTGGGCGAAACCGGAACCGGTAAGGAGATGATCGCCAGCGCGATCCACGCCCTCAGCGAGCGCGGCGGCGGACCGTTGGTGAAAGTGAACTGCGGCGCGCTCAGCGAGAACTTGTTGGAAAGCGAACTGTTCGGGCACGTTCGCGGGGCGTTCACTGGCGCGGTCAACAACCGGGCGGGCCGGTTCGAGGCGGCCCACGGCGGCACGGTATTTCTAGATGAGATCAATTCGACCTCGCTGCATCTGCAGGTGAAATTGTTGCGAGTGCTGCAGCAGAAAGAATTTGAACGCGTCGGCGATACGGAAACCGTCCGCGTTGATACGCGCGTCATCGCTGCGAGCAACCGCGATTTGATGGACGAAGTCGACGCGGAGCGGTTTCGCGAAGATCTTTACTGGCGGCTGAACGTCGTGCCGATCACTATTCCGCCGCTCCGCGACCGGCGCGAGGATATTCCCGAATTGGTCGCGCATTTTCTTAACATCTACAGCGAAGCCAACGACCGCTACGTCGTTCACATCGCCCCCGCGGCGATGGAGGCTCTCAAGCAATACCACTGGCCCGGCAACGTGCGGGAGTTGCAGAACTACGTCGAACGGGCTGTCGTAATGGCCGAAGGGGACGAGCTAACGCCCGAGCTGTTGCCCGAAGTGGTCTTCGGCGGCCCAGCCCGCGGCAACGCTTCGCGCAGCAGCGGCATTCGCGGAGCCGACCTGGAAACGCTCACGTTTGAAGTCGTCCAACATGGCCTAAACAGCGCCAGCCCGCAGGAAGACAGCCTGCACGCCAAAATCGTCAACCGGGTCGAGCGCGAATTAATCGCCCAAGTCATGCTGCAGTGCGACAACGTACAAACCAAAGCCGCCAAAAAGCTCGGCATCAACCGCAACACGCTGCATAAGAAATTGAAAGAGCATGGGTTTGATTCTTAACTTGCTGATTGGCAAAGACTATCTCTCAAGCCAGAATCTCCTTCACCACATGCCCGTGTACGTCGGTTAGGCGGAAGTCTCTGCCTTGGCTGCGGATGCTGAGTTGTTCGTGGTCGATGCCGAGGAGGTAGAGCATCGTCGCGTGCAGATCGTGGACCGGGACGATGTCTTCGGCGGCGTTGTAGCCCAACTCGTCCGTTGCCCCGTAGCT
>CALBTA010000147.1 GCA_937967755.1 uncultured Planctomycetaceae bacterium
GCCGGTACGTGTCGGTACGAATTGACTTCGCCCCGCCGTGATAAGAAACGGCCGTGTGGCCCGGGGCGGAAACGTCATCCAGTTGCTTGCGCAGCGAAACGCCGTCGACGAACTCAGGCATCGGCAATTTCGCCAGGTCACACAGCGTGGGAGACAGGACAAGCGTTTCGACCACCGCGTTGGTCGCTTTGTCTGATTGTTTGCCGCCGGGGTAAGAGATGATCAGCGGAGAACGCAACGATTCCTCGAACAGCGTGTGCTTACCCCACACGGCATGTTCGCCGAGGTGCCAACCATGATCTCCCCACAACACGATGATGGTGTTCTCAGTGGCGCCGGCCTCTTTCAGTTGGGCCAGCAAGCGACCGACTTGGGCATCGGCATAGCTGACGCAGGCCGCGTAGTGGCGGCGGACCTCCAGCGCAAACTCGGCATCGCCGTTGGGGTTGCGCTTCCAGCGGTTGTACTTCATGAACTCGCCCGAGCCATGCCACGTGGTTTTGCCCTCCGGCTTGTTCGGATGGGGCGTCGGCGGAAACTCTGCGTCTTTGTAAGGTTGCAAGTATTTCGCCGGCGCGCCAAAGGGAAGGTGCGGCCGCAAAATTCCAACCGCCAGGAAGAACGGCTTGTCGGCATCGGCCGCCAGTTGATCAAGTTGGCGCAGCGCTGCGGGAATCGCGACGCCGTCGGGGTAAATCGAATCGTCCCCCTCGAGGGCTTGGAAGACATCCATATCTTTGGCGTTGCCGCGGATTTCGCCGCGGGCCAGCCCATGCATCCAGCCGCGAGGGTGTTTCCAAGGCCCGGCGGGAAGCAGGTGGCGGTCCCAGGAATGGGGCATCTCGGGCTGGGCGTCGTCGTTCCAGTCGCGTCCGCCGCGTCCGCCGGGGTGGTGCGAAACTTTGCCGACGGAAACCGTGGTGTAACCATGTTTACGAAACCAGGCGGGCATGCTGGGTGTTACGGCATCGGGATCGGCCTTCAGCTTCGCGGCGCGCTGAAACAGAGCTCCGTTGTTGTTGCCGCCGTAGCGCCCGGTGAGCAGCGTGCAGCGCGAAGCACCGCACGTCGGCGCTTGAACGTAGTGCCGGCGGAACAACACCCCGGTGTCGGCCAGGCGATCGATGTTGGGCGATTGAATGTAGCCGGCACCATAGCAGGCCAGCTCAGGCCGCAGATCGTCGACGCAGATCAGCAACACGTTCGGCTGGTCGGCAGAGTGTGCTAGCGTTGCCAGCAAAAAAGAAAGGGCCAGTGCGTGCAACAATGACTTCACGTTCATCGGTTCAACTTTCAACGGCTGTGTTTAAAACTGTAGTAGGCACACTCCGTGTGCCGTAACCGAAGCAGAATCGACCGTGATTCAGCGGACGGCACTCGGAGTGTGCCTGCTACTGCGGCTCTTCAGCGAGTGCCATTGTAGCTGGCTGATTTTTGAGAAGCGAATCGCCCAAGCCAGCGGGCATGCTGCCAAGATGATCAAGGTGGTGAAATCACACTTCACATAAATGACTTGCTAGCGAAGAGAAATTGGTATTGACGCGTTTTGGATGCCGCCATATTTTCACCTTTACCGAGTTGGGTTCGTGGCCTATTTCTGGATGAATGCGGCCACGATCAGCGAGATGCGCTTCGGCAATCGCCTTCGCGGCAGCGGTCTCACCAACTTTGCAGCATGGATGCTCGATCGGAAAACCTTGCGACCTAATGGCTCGCAGCCGTCGTAGAAGCGACAGCGACGAGTCCGATCGATAACCAAGTTTCGGTTCCATGGAGGGAACGCCCCCGCTGGGTTTTTCTCTAGGGCCGGGAAGGAAGCCATCATGCTCGTTCTATCCCGCCGCGTTGACCAGAAGGTTTGTTTCCCTGGCTTGGGAATCTCCGTGCAGATTTTGGGTGTGAAAGGCTCGACCGTGAAGGTGGGTGTCGATGCCCCGCTGGAGATTCGTGTTGTCCGCGAAGAGTTGCAGGATGACGACAGCGCGAAAGAAACGGCCGCGGGGTCGGCGAAGACGCATGTGATCCGATTGCCCAAGGCGATTCGGCATGAACTGCGCAATCAGTTGAACTCATTGAGCATCGCGCTGTACTTGTTTAAGCAACAAGTCGACGCGGGCATGGACGAGGACGCGGAGCAAACGTTTGAGCGCCTGGTTGCCTACCTGGAGAAGCTCTCGCAGGGTGAGATTTCCAGCGAACGCCAGGCAGAAGCCAAGCCGCAACGTCCTTGCAGGGCGCTGCTCGTTGAAGATGAAGCGAACGAGCGCGAAATGTTGGCGGGCATTCTGCGGATGAAAGGGTACGAAGTGGTCACGGCGGCCGACGGTGTCGAGGCGCTGGATTACCTTGATGAGAACGACCCGCCGGAAGTTGTGCTGATCGACATGCGGATGCCGCGCCAAGACGGCCCGACGACGATTCGGAAGATCCGCTCGAACGTGCGTTACGACGCGACGAAAGTCTTCGCCGTGAGCGGATCGTTGCCGCCGGAAGTGGGCGTGGACACACAACGCGATGGTATCAACCGCTGGTTCTGCAAACCGCTTAACCCTCGCTCGCTGGTCGACGCGATGGTGGAAGAGGTGGTCACGCCAGAAGGTTGCAGCGTGTAGGCCGGGTGTTTCAAATCGGCTCGGCACAGTCGGTGTCGGCGGTGATTAATTCAAGAACGGAACAGACCTTGCCGTTGCTGAAAGTGAACTCCTGCACCCATTCGACTTTGTAGGGTGCGCACGAAGCACAGATCGGCCCCTGTTCGGTGGCGATGATCACGACGCTGTTCCCCTGGGCGGTAACCGAGCGAATCGACGGGCGCTGGTCTTCGACCAGCCCGAAGTTGTGTTCCATGGCCGCCAGCACATCGGGCTTACCCTGCCAACGGCCCACCATGGGAGAGGTTTCCGGGCCCACGATTTCCAGCACGAAATCGTCAGTCGCCATTTCCAGGCATTGATCGAACGCCTGACGCCCGATGGCGTGGTACATCAATTGCACGCAGCGGACGTGATCCGCCTCGCGGTGTTTGCTGGCTGCGTCAGGGTCGCCATCTTCGAACGCCGTGATGACGGAGTCGAAGAACTTCCCATCGGTGATCTGCGCCATTGCGTTGCCCTTCTGCTACAAGGCCTTTCGATAGCCGTTCTGACGAAGCAATCGCCTGTTCCTATCCTGCCGGCGGCCGCATGAAACGGCCGCGAGAATGCGATACCATGATAGCAACTCTACATCGATTCCAACCGGAATCTTAAGAATTGAACCGCTCGGTTGCCAAGGGTGGCAACAGTTGTCTCCCCGCGATCCAACTTTCGCATTTGACAATGTCCGATCCAACGCAAACAACGGCAACAGCCGAGACGGACTTGTCTGGGCGAGACTTGGGCGACTACCGCTTGCTCCGCCGCATCGGCCGCGGCGCGATGGCCGAAGTTTATCTCGCGCACCAAAGTTCGCTGGGCCGGCAGGTCGCAGTGAAGGTGCTCAAGCAATCGCTGGCCGCGGATGCCAACTACGTGAAGCGGTTTCAGAACGAAGCCAAAGCCGCGGCGGCGCTGGTGCACGCGAACATCGTGCAGATCTACGAAGTCGGGCAGATTGAAAATACACACTTCATCGCGCAAGAGTACGTGTCGGGGCAAAACTTGCGGCAGTTGCTCGACCGTCACGGGCCTCTCGATGCCCCGCAAGCGGCAACCATCATGCGGCAAGCCGCCGCCGCCTTGCACCGAGCTGCTAAGAAGAAGATTGTCCACCGTGACATCAAGCCGGAAAACATCATGGTTTCGGCCGCCGGCGAAGTGAAGGTTGCTGACTTTGGTTTGTCCCGCATCACCGGCGACGGGCAAGTTGACCTGACGCAAGTCGGCATCACCATGGGCACGCCGCTTTACATGATCCCCGAGCAGGCCGAGGGGGGCACGCTCGACCCGCGCAGCGATTTGGATTCGTTGGGTGTAACGATGTACCACATGCTGGCCGGGCGTCCGCCGTTTGAAGGTGAAACGCCGCTGGCCGTTGCCGTGCAGCACGTGCGCACGCCCCCTCCGCGATTGGAAGATTTGCGGGGCGACGTGCCGACGGGATTGTGCCGCATCGTTCATAAGCTGCTGGAGAAAGACGCCGACAAACGTTTTCAAGATGCCACCGAGTTGCTGAGTGAACTGCGTGGGCTGTCGATTGGTGACGACGACGGAAAATGGCCTGAGGCGGATGACGACTGGCAAACGGCCGAATTGATTGCACTGGCCGACGCGCGGGTGGAAGCAACGCAACAGTTAGACGCGCTGATGAAGTCGGCCGCGCGGCGAAAGGAAACGCCGTTTGCGAAGAGGCTGCCGTTGATCTTGTTGGCCGTTGCAGCCGCGTTCGCCGTCGGGGGTGTTTTAGCTTGGACCACTCGGGAACCGAATTTGCTGGCGCGGCAAGGCAACGGAAGCTCGCCTGCTGCGGTCCGGCAGGCGGACGGTGAAGCCCAATACTGGCACGCGATGGGGCTTGCCACGCCGGCTGAACGGACGGCCGGATTCCAAGCCGTGCTGAGCTACCACGCGGACGATGCGCAATATGCGAACCTCGCCCGGCAACAATTGGCGCGAACCTACTTGAAGCGCGACCAGTTTTCCGAAGCGCTGCAGATGTACACGCAATTGTCAAAGCACGCCGGCTTGGACGACCGCGCCCGGGCGATCGGCCTGGCGGGCCGCATCCTGTGTTACGACCGGATGAATCAGCCGCAAAAAGCCGTACCGCTGATTGGCGAGGTGTTGCCGCTGAAAGAACAACTAGACCAGCCTGTTCAGGAAGAATTGGACGAAATTATCGAGCGCCTGGCCAGCGAAACTCCCTAGCCCATAGGAAATAGGACACGTGTTGCGTCGCTTGCTCCCCTCGACAATAACGGTCAATTGCGGTATTTTGCTGGGTTTGAATCAGGGTGTCGCTTCACGCTAACCCATCACACTGCCCCAGAGTTTGCCGAAGAGCCATGTACGCAATCATTCGACACGACGGACGTCAATACAAAGTGGAAGAAGGCCAAGAGCTGACGATTGATTACCGCGAAGGTTCCGCCGGCGACGAGATTTCCTTCGGCGAAGTGCTCTGCGTATCGAGCGGGGGCGGCGAAGGCGAAGACAAGCCTGATGTGAAGCTGGGAACCCCGCTGCTCGACGGTGCATCGGTCACCGCGGAAGTGTTGGCGGTCGAACAGGGTCCGAAAATCGTCGTGCAAAAATTCCGCCGCCGCAAGAATTCGCGCCGCCGCACGGGACATCGTCAGATGTATACCAAGGTGCGAATCAACAAAATCGGTGTGTAGTTTTTGAACCGCGCCTGGCGTGAGACCATGTGCTAGCCGTGACAGTAGCGGTTGCAACGCTTGGGCAAGCTATTCCGGCCGACCGTAACGCTTGCACTGATTGCATCAACTTTGCCGCGCAACGCGTCGGCAGGCGCGGAAAAAATCTTGAGAAATTCTTTCTCGCCGTAAAGCCTTGTCGCCCGCGGAGTTGCCGCGACGCGCGCCATTTTTTCGGCCGCTAGCCCGTTTGCGATAATCTTGACCCGTTGCGATAGTCAAGTGTAAGGATGCGCTCCGCGCTTTGTCCGCTCGGACACCGGTCCCGCTAGCGCATCTGCAGGCAGCACAGTTTCGTAGGCGTATTTTGTTTGAGGTAGGCCCATGCTGAAATCGTTTCTCTTTGCGAATCTCACGGCACTTGTTATCGCGGTGGCAACACTGCCCACAACGGCAGCCGCCCAATGCTGCGGCGTGGTTTACCGCCCGCAATGCGAAACGATTTTCGTCCCCGAGCAGGTGACGCACTACCGCATGGTCTACGAGACCGAGATGCGGCCCGAGCAAGTCACCACGCATCGCCCTGTTTGGGAAACCACGATGCAAGAGCGGCGTTACACCGTCGCCCGCCCGGTGACGGAAACGTCCTACCGGGACGAACAGTACACGGTGATGAAACCGGTTTGGACGACCGAGCAGCGGCAGCAAACGTACAACGTCGTCGAGTACGTCAACGAGACGCACACCCGGCAAGTGCAGCAAACCGTGATGAAGCCCGTCTACGTGCAGCAAGTGCAGCGCCGGCAGTTCACGGTGCGGCGCCCGGTGCAGAAGACGGTGATGCAAAACCGGCAAATCACCCAGTACCAACAAGTGACCAGTTACCGCACGCAGTACGTCGATCAGGGGCAGTATGTCTGCCAGCAGCAACAAGTTGCCGGCCGGGGCAGAAACCGTTTGCGTTGGCTTGCCGGCCAACAGGTGATCGATCCGGTCACGGGCAGGCCGCGTTGGCCGCGGGCGGGGGTCGATTGGGTTCCGCAACCCGGTGC
>CALBTA010000148.1 GCA_937967755.1 uncultured Planctomycetaceae bacterium
AGGCAACAGCGGCTTCGACCCGCGCGAACAAATCGCCTCGCCGCTAGCGGCTTCACAACAGGAAAAACTAGATGCGGAACTAGCGCAGTTGAAGAAACAATTCCAGGATGCCAAGGGAATCGACGAAGCGCAAGAGCGTTGGGCCAAATCGATTGCCGAAGCAAAATCCGGCGGCTGGCAAGTGCTGACTCCAACCGCGCTGAAATCGTCCGGCGGTTCGACCTTGAAGAAGCTGAACGACAATTCCATCCTCGCCGGCGAGGCAAACCCGCGTCACGATGTGTACGAGATCACCGCCCAGACCAACGTGGCGAACATCACCGCCGTTCGTCTGGAAGCGCTCACCCACCCGTCACTGCCCGGCGGAGGCCCCGGGCGGCATAGCAATTCGAACTTCGTTCTCAGCGAGTTCGAGTTGACAGCCGTTTCAGTCAAGGACTCGAAGCAGACGCATTCCGTGAAGTTCGTCCGCGCGGCGGCCGACTATTCGCAAAAGAACTACGAAGTCGCCAAGGCGATCGACGGAGCCTCAGGCAACAGCGGTTGGGCCGTTGACGGTCCGACGCGGAAGCAGCCGGCGACCGCGATGTTCGTCGCGTCGCAGCCGTTCGGTTTTGAAGGGGGAACGAAGCTGCAATTCCGCCTGCGTAACGAAGCCACGTTCGCCACGCACGGCATCGGGCGGCCGCGGCTTTCGATCACGACCGACCCGGCCGATTCGCTGCGGCTCGATGGAATTCCGGCGGAAATTCAGCAGGCCGCACGGAAGCCGCCCGCCGATCGCAGACCCGCCGAGGCGAAGCGGCTTCGCGATTATTTTCTGGCAAATCACCACCCGCATCAGGCGATCAAAAGTCGCATCGCGGCGATTGAGTCGCAGCGCAGCGAGTCCTTCCCGGCCACGATGATCATGCGCGACATGCCCAAGCCGCGGACGACGCACGTCCTCAACCGAGGGCAATACAACGAGCCGCGCGGCCAGGTCTCGCCCGGCGTGCCGGAAGTCTTTCCGCCACTGCCCGAAGGCGCGCCCGCCAACCGTTTGGGTTTAGCGCAGTGGCTGGTCGATCCCAACCACCCGCTGACCGCCCGCGTGGCGGTGAACCGGTATTGGCAGCGGCTGTTCGGCACCGGGCTGGTGAAAACCGGTGAAGATTTTGGCATCCAGGGCGAGCTGCCGTCGCACCCGGAATTGCTGGACTGGCTGGCCCTCGAATTCATGCGCACCGGTTGGGACATCAAACAAATGCAACGGCTAATCGTCACGTCAGCTACCTACCGGCAGTCGTCGCGCGTCACGCCCAAGTCGTATGAGGCCGACCCCGCAAACCGTCTGCTCGCCCGCGGGCCGCGCATGCGGCTGGAAGCTGAACAGGTTCGCGACGCGGCGCTCGCCGTCAGCGGGTTGCTGGTCGACCGCGTCGGCGGCCGCAGCGTTTATCCCTATCAACCCAAAGGGCTGTGGCTGGAACTGAACAACCGGCCCGGTTATTCCAAGGCCTACCCGCAAGGCACCGGCGACGACCTTTACCGGCGGAGCCTGTACACGTTTTGGAAGCGGACGGTCCCCTCACCGATGATGAAAACTTTCGACGCGCCCGAGCGGGAGTTCTGCACGGTCCAGCGGTCGCGGACCAACACGCCGCTGCAGGCGTTGCTGCTGCTCAACGGCACGCAGTTTGTCGAGGCGGCGCGGAAACTGGCCGAGCGGATGCACAACTCTGGGGGTGAGGATTTGGACTCGCGGATCACCTTCGCCTTCCGCCTGGTGACGGCGCGAAAACCATCGGCGGCGGAACTGGACCTGCTGCGTGCGACTTACCAGGAAGAGTTGAAACACTTTCAATCCGACGATGCGGCGGCGCGAAAGCTGTTGAGCGTCGGCGAAGCGCCGCGTGATGAATCGATTGACACGGCACACCTGGCGGCGCTGACATCCGTCGCCCGGCTGCTACTGAATTCCAGCGAAGCGATTACGAAAGACTAAGCATGAACGACCCCATCGCCCAAGCGCAACTGCTTGAAAACCGGCGGCAGTTTTTCGGCCGCAGCGCCACCGGCATCGGAACCGCCGCCTTGGCTTCGCTGTTGGGGCGTGAGATGTTCGCGGCCGACAACAGCGATGCGAGCCGGCGCATTGGTGGCCTGAGCGACATCCCGCACTTCGCTCCCAAGGCGAAGCGTGTGATTTACCTGCTGCAATCGGGCGCGCCGTCGCAGGTCGATTTACTTGACTACAAACCGTCGCTGGAAAAACTGCACATGTCGGAATTGCCTGACAGCATCCGCGATGGGCAACGGCTGACCGGCATGACCGCGGGGCAAAAGAAATTTCCGGTCGTGAAATCGCCGTGGAAGTTTCAACAACATGGGGAGTCGGGAACATGGATCAGTGATTTGCTGCCGCATATGTCAAAGGTCGTGGACGACATCTGTGTCGTCAAATCGATGCATACCGAGGCGATCAACCACGACCCGGCGATTACGTTCTTTCAATCGGGCCACCAGCAGCCGGGCCGCCCCAGCATCGGGGCCTGGCTCAGTTACGGGCTGGGGAGTGAAACCGAAAACCTGCCGTCGTTCGTTGTGCTGCTCAGCAAGAACACCTTCCATCAGGCGCAGCCGCTGTACGACCGGCTGTGGGGCAGCGGGTTTTTGCCATCGAAATTTCAGGGCGTGAAGTTCCGCAGCCAAGGCGATCCGGTGCTCTACCTTTCCGACCCCGCAGGCGGCAGCGGAACGGGCCGTCGGGCGATGCTCGACCGGCTGGCGAAACTCAATCAGCTTCGGCTTGAGCAGACGGGCGACCCTGAAATCTCCGCCCGCATCGCGCAGTACGAAATGGCTTACCGCATGCAAACTTCGGTGCCGGAGTTGGCCGACACGTCCGACGAGCCGGCCAGCACGTTCGAGCTTTACGGTGAAGACGCCAAGCAACCGGGAACCCACGCCGCGAATTGCCTGCTCGCCCGACGTTTAGCCCAACGCGGTGTGCGTTTCATTCAGGTGTTTCACCGGGGCTGGGATCATCACAGCAACGTGCAGAAGTATTTGCCGACGCTGGCGAAGGAAACAGATCAAGGCTCCGCCGCGCTGATCGCCGATCTGAAGCAACGCGGCATGCTCGATGAAACGCTGGTCATCTGGGGTGGCGAGTTCGGCCGCACGGTTTATTCGCAGGGAAACCCGGCCGCCTTCGGGCGCGACCATCACCCGCGTTGCTTTTCCACTTGGATGGCGGGCGGCGGCATCAAGCCGGGCATCAGTTACGGTGCGACTGACGACTACTGCTACAACATCACCGAAAACCCGATCCACGTGCATGACTTCCACGCGACGATCTTGCACTGCCTGGGTATCGACCACGAGCGGCTGACCTACCGCTTCCAAGGCCGCGAGTACCGGCTGACCGACGTGCATGGGCACGTGGTGAAGGATATTCTTACTTAATCAATAGTGTTCTATGTTGCGAACTTGCGTTGTTTCGATAGTCGCCTTGGCGTGCCTCGTGATCGCTTCAGCTTGTTCCGCCCAAGAAGAACTTCGCCCTGGGCGGCTCAGCAGTGAAGAGCGGCAGTCCCTGTTGCCGGGGTTGCAGGTGGAGTACCAGTCGTTGCAGCACCCCGATGCCCCGGCTGACGTTGGTACGGCGCGGATGGCGGCATTGCATGTTGCCGAGGGCCAGGGGGCGACGCCGTTTATTCCTGCTGGAAAGTTTCGGGCGGCGATGGCCGGGTACGTGAAGTTGCGGCTGCGAGGCGACTATGATTTTTCACTGGCAGGGCAGGGGGGTGCGAAACTGTTTTTGAATGATCAGCTTGTTTTGGAAGCTTCCGGCGATGATCTTTCGCAAAACAAGCCGGTGCATGTCGAGTTGGTCAAGGGTTACAACAAGCTGCGGCTGGAGTACGAAAGCCTGGCGGCCGGCGATGGGGCCGTGCGGCTGTATTGGTCCAGCGACGAGTTCCCCGCCGAGCCGATTTTTCCACAGCAGTTGATGCACGACGGCCGCGATGCAATGTGGCAGGCGAGCCAAACCGTTCGCCAAGGGCGGTTGCTGTTTGCGCAGAACCATTGCATCAAATGCCACGCGCCCTCCGATACGTTGGCGGCCGAACTTGCCCGCGGCGGGGCGATGCCGGAGGTCGCTCGCGACGCCCCTTCGCTGATCGCCAGCGGGCAGCGTTTGAACGCCGATTGGATTGCCCAGTGGCTGCTGCGGCCCGGGGCGGTGCGAAATCACACGACCATGCCGCGGGTGCTTGCGCACCTGGATGAAGCAGCACAGGGGCAACACGCGGCCGACCTCGCCGCCTATCTTTCGCAACAAACAGACAAAGCCTACCAGCCGATCGCCCCGGCCAATGGCGAGGATGCGATCGATGCCGGCGAGACGTTGTTCGAAGAGCGGGGCTGCATTGCGTGCCACCGCTTCAGTGACGTCGACGATGAGGAAGATGAGTACGACCGCGTCTCGTTGCACTATGTCGATGCCAAGTACCAAGCAGGGGCGCTGGCGTCGTTTATCAAGGATTCACGCCACTACTATTCGTGGAGCCGGATGCCAAAGTTCGACCTGACCGAAGGCGAAGCCGCCGCGCTCGCCGGGTATTTGAGAAAACGTTCCGAGGGAACGCTGACGCCGCTGGCTGCTTCGCCCAAAGCGGACCCGCAACGCGGAGCAAAGCTGTTCACAACCGTTGGCTGCGCCAACTGCCACAGCGTGAAGCAGGATGGTTCGCTTTCCGGGGAACCGAGCAAGACGCTCGCGGAAATGAACCTAACGAAAGGATGTTTGGAAGCGGATCGCAACGGCTCGCCGCGATTTCCCTTCGGCGATGCGAAGCGGCAAGCCGTGGCGGCGTTCGTGAAATCGCATTTGCCTTCTCTTGCACATGAAACGCCTGCGGAGTTTTCCCGGCGGCAGTTTGATGTGATCGGCTGCAATGCTTGCCACGGGCGTGATGATGAAGATGCCGAACTGCCTTACGTGCTGCTGGACTACAGCGAACTAGGGCACCCCGCCGAGCCAATTCCCAACTTGACCTGGGCGGGTGAGAAGTTGCGGGCCGATTGGGCGGCGAAGTTGCTGTTGGGCGAAATTCCATACCGCCCGCGCCCGCATTTCAAAATTCGGATGCCGGCGTTCCCACAGCGCGGCAAGCTGTTGGCTGCAGGCTTTTCGGCCGAGCATGGTTTCGCCCCCAATGAAGACGCGCGGCCGAAGCACGACGCGGAACTAGCCAAAACCGGCGAAAAGGTCGCGGCGATGCACACCGGCCTGGCCTGCCACCGCTGCCACGCCATCGGAGACAAGCAGGCGACCGCCCCGTTCGAGGCCCGCAGCACGAACCTCTCCTACGCGACGGAGCGGCTGCGGCACGGATTTTACCACCGCTGGATGCACGACCCGCTGCGGATCGACCCGGAGACAAAAATGATCAAGTTCGCCCAAGACGGAAAGAAAACCGGGCTAACCGATTTCTACGAAGGCGACGCGCGAAAGCAGTTCGAAGCGGTTTGGCACTATTTGCAGATGCTGAATGACCAACAACAACCGTCCGATAGGACCGCCGTGGAAGATCGAAAATAGGGCAAAGGAGATTTTCTTGCGACCCGCCGCCTGGCTTGTTAAGCTATTCTCCATAGTTTTCATTTTCTCGTCGTGCTGAACGCTCGTTCTTTCGCCGCAGGAGTACATCATGTTCCAGCGACCGTTGCTTTGTGTTTTGGCTGCCCTTTGTGCGGCGCTTTGCTTCGCCAGTTCCGCTTCGGCACAAATCGTTGCCTACGAAGTTCCCGCCGGAACGGCAGGCACGCAGGACTTCGGCGGTTCGTTGGGAATGGACTTCGATGTGAACTCCGATATCCAAATTACTTCCTTGGGCGTCTTCGACGACAACTCCGACGGGTTGGGGCTGCCGCTGCGAGCGCACATCTACGACCGCAACGATACCGGCGCTCCCGTTGTCACTTTAAACTTCGGCACTGGCGCGACCGGAACGGCCATTGACGGCAGCCGGTTCCTGGACTTGAAGTCGTCACCCTTGGTGCTGCCCGCGGGCTTTCAAGGCACGATTGTGGGCGAAGGTTACGGCGGTGCCGAACGCAACGGCAACGTGGGAACGGGCAGCACAGCAGGAACAACCAACGATGGCGGTGGGCAGATTTCTTTCGTTGGCGGTGGCCGCTTTGGTGGGAACAATACATTTCCCGGAACTCCCGATGGCGGGCCGGCGAACCGTTACCATGCGGGCACGTTTCAATTCGATGCGGCCACCGTGGCACCAAACATTCTAACCGGTGCTATCCCTTACGTGGTTCCAGAAGGTACCGTTGGCAATCAG
>CALBTA010000149.1 GCA_937967755.1 uncultured Planctomycetaceae bacterium
ATCAGGTGCAACCATGCGTAAGTCATTAACTAGCCTCATGTTATGCGTCGCCGCACTGACGGCGACCGCGGCCCAAGCTGAGAACCTATTCTCCAACGTTTCGATCGGTTCGGCGTTTGGGCCGACGGACGATTCGGTGGCAAAACCCCGGGCGGCTACGCCCCAGAGACTGGCGGGACCGGCTTCCTTGACCGAAATGCTTCGCAATGCGGGGCTAAACCCACAAGAAGTCAGCACGCAGATCGTCTCGGTAAAGATCGACTCATTGCCCGTTTTGATCACGTTTTCGGACGATTACACGCAGTTGAAGATGGTCATGGTGCTGGCCGCTGCTGGCGAAAACCAGACGATTTCAACCGATTCGCTGCTGGGGCTGATGGACGCCAACCGGCAATATTCATCGGTTTCGTTCGCCTACAGCAAGAAACAGCGTCGGACGGAATTGCACCGCAATGTCGAAAACCGTTCGCTGACGGCCGCTCGTCTGAAGGCTGAATTGGAAGGAATGGCCCGAATCGCCGCTGATACGAAGAATTTGTGGGAATCGAAGAGTGAAACGCCTGAGAAACCCCAGCCAACGGGTGGGTCGGCGGATAATGCTGTTCCAGAGACGAAGCCGCAAGCGGCTGCCGCGCAAGGATGCGCGGCGATGGTTGGCCGCTGAACTTCGGCCCGAGCGAGGACCGGAGCTTTTGCTTTGCGGATCGATGCCGCCGGAACCTTCGCTCTGGTCACGGTGGTCAGCGGCAAAACCAGCCAATCGAGCGGGAAATACATCTTCACCAGTAAGACGCTGACTCTGACCGACACGAAGGGAACGCGCATCGCCGGGACGGTGACGATCAATTCCCAGAGCCAATTCACCTTCCTGCCGACCGGTGCAACCACCCCGCTCACATTCAAAAAAGCAGGCTAAACCCGGGAAAAATCGCAGTTTTCAAAAGCCCAGCCTTCAAGGCTGGGCTTTTTCCGTTCTGAGGTAGGACGGGTTTGCCACCAGTCTAGGACCGATCTCGAAGCCCATTCGCGGTTGACGCTGTAACAACTTTTACGCAACTCCGCTTGTGATTTTAGAGAGAAACGACCCTTACCCCTCAAACCCCTCTAGTAAACGGAAAATGGTGCAAAAATGAGAACTCACCACAGCAAAACGACGCGATGGATACTGACGCTGACGGCCGCTATCTGCAGCCTGGCTGGGATCGCGTCTCAGGCTTCGGCCGATTCAAGTGTTTACAACGAAGTCATCAAATCGACCACTTGGGTGCTTGCGAAGAATTCCGATGGAACTTCCAGCGGCACCGGAGTGCTGGTCGATCAGGAGCGTAAGTTGGTCGTCACCAACGCCCACGTGGTTGGCGACGCCCGCAATACCGTGATTTTCTTCGCGGACATCAAGAACAATCGCCCTAAGGTGGAGCGTAGCCACTACTTAGAGAACGTCAGTAAACTGGGCGTCCGCGGCCGCGTGATCGCTGTCGATCGCAAGCGAGACCTGGCCCTCATCGAACTGAGCAAGGTGCCCGAAGGTGCGGAAGCCGTCGAAATGGCCGCCGAAAGCGCCAGCCCGGGCGAAAACGTTCACTCGATCGGCAATCCCGGTGCCAGCGGTGCTTTGTGGGTCTACTCCGATGGCGATGTCCGTCAGGTGTACCGGAAACGCTTCCGCACCGGTGCCGGCGAGCATGATTTCCAAGTCGTCGAGACCGATTCGCTGATCAACTCCGGCGATAGCGGCGGCCCGGTCGTCAACGCCGAAGGCCAACTGGTCGCAGTCGCTCAGGCGATCGCCCCGAAAGCCCGCGGAATCAGCTACTTCGTCGACATTTCCGAAATCAAGACCTTCCTCAATAGCCCCTGGAAGACCGCTCCGCTGCCGATCAGCGAACTGCTCAAATCCGCGGAATTGGAAGGCAAAAAGCACGAATCTGGCCACTTCGAGGTGCAATTCGACGTAGACGACGATGAAGACAAGGAAGAGAACATCTCGGTCTTCATCACCAAAGACATCGAGTACTACGAGCGGGCGGACGTCCGCAAGATTTGGGCTCTGACCCAGGTCCTTTCCGAAGCCCCCAGCACCGAAACCGCCTTGAAACTGCTGCAACAATCGGCCCGCACGAAGATTGGTGCCTGGACGATTGAGCAGAACCAAAGCGGCCAGTACTTGATCATCTACTGCGTGAAACTCGACGCCACCGCGTCGGCGGACGCGATGAAAAGCACGATGGAATACGTTGCCAAGCTCTCCGCCGCCACGAAGAAGGACCTGGAGAAGAAGGCAGCCGCCCCAAAGTCGAACGAAACCCTGAACGACTGGTTGGCGAACTAAAGTGGAACGTTTAGCAGCGACGCCATAGGCTCGCTCCAGAAAAACAGCAGGATGCACCATTTCCGCCAACGGCCATGGCCGGTTGCTCACCCCTCTGGCGGTGGGGCCGAGCTATGGCCGTTGGGCGTTGGCGGTTTCAATCCTCGAAAATTCTTCCGCACCGCTGTAACAACCAGCACATCTTCCCGCTTGGCTTAATAGTCAGGGAATTACAAATCACTCGCGTTCACCACATTTTCCAAGGAACTCTGTCATGACACGCATCACCTCGAAATTGTTTGTTGTCGCTTTGACCGCAGCCACCCTCGCCATCGCCGGCACGGCCGACGCAGGCGGATGCAGCAGCGGCGGCGGATTTGGCGGCTATGGCGGAGGCTACGGCGGCTACCGTGCCCCCAGCTTCCCTTCATACCGCACTGTTCGCAGCACTCCCATTCGCAGTGCTCCCCGGGTGATCGAAAGCCGCCCGGCTCAACCGCAGTTCCAACCCCGCCAGCAAATCACGCAAGCCCAACCGCAACAGCAGCCGCAGCAAACGCAAGCCCCGGCCCAAACCGGTTTGAACGCCTTGGGCGGAACTCAGCAAGCTCCGGCGGCGGGCAACGGGCAAACGGCTGAACAGTCGGCGCTGCAACTGTTGGGTGCGATGGGCGGCACGGCCCAGCCGCAAACGCAACAGCCGCAAGCCCAAGCCCAACCGACCAACAGCAACGTTGGCACTTGGGTGGCCAAAGTTGGCGATCAGGCGACCGTGCGGTTGGAACTGCGTGCCGACAACACCTTCACCTGGACCGCCACCCGCAACGGCAAGACCAGCAACTTCTCTGGTAACTACTCGACCCAAGGCGGCAAGCTGACGCTGACCCGCAGTGACAACCAAAGCCTGGCCGGTGCCATGACCATCAACGCCAACGGCTTCAACTTCAAGCTCGACGGAGCCAAGGACAACGGCCTGACCTTCGCCCGAGCGTAAGTGAGTCTCTCTCCGTAAGCCGTCGGCATCCATTGCGATGCCGGCGGCTTTTTCGTTTGGAGTGCGTTGACCCGTCTACGCCTGTTCTTTCGAAAACCCATCCAGCAACTTAATCGCTTGCCGAATTCGATTCGTTTGAAACAGAAAGCAGTGACAAGCCGCCTGGCTCCAAATCGTTGGGCATCAGTCTTCGCATTCCAGTTTCGAGGTCCCACAAAAAGCCGGCACGGTCGCGGGGAGTTCCTTCGTAGAATCCGGCAAGACCTACTTTCGCACTTATAGTACTATCACGGGAGCACAAAGCTAAACTACTTGTTCGCTTGTGGGATGCGGTATGATCGCCGGAGAAAATGCGGCGGGCGGATAGACCCAGCCATCCACAACATTCGGCTATACCTCCCGTTGAAAGACGAACCATCTACATTCGCCATCGCTAGTTGTTGGCGGCCATGCGGGTAGACTTCGGTCTTCACCCACCCTCGAAAGGGTGTTGCTCTGGTTAGGGTATACCGAGAACGCCGCGGCCTGCCCCGGCGTTTTCATTTCTTGGTAGCTACTGAACCTTCTGACAGTTTTTCTGCCGGCTGGGTCTTAGGGCCTGTTGCTTACCGCGCCGCCCGGTGCACCATGCCTTCGCGCAGGGTGATGAAGCCGGCGCTTTGAAGTTGCTCGGCGATGAGGTGGTCCTGTGCCGGCTGCCCGTCGATTTGTTGTAGGAAGATTGAACTTGATGC
>CALBTA010000150.1 GCA_937967755.1 uncultured Planctomycetaceae bacterium
TCTAACACGCCCCGTTCTCTCAGGCAATCGATAATCTCGCGGCGAGCTCGGTGGACCCAGGTTTTTACCGTGCCCAGGGGGCAATCCAGCGACTCGCCAATTTCCGCGTAACTCAGTTGGTGTTCATGAAACAGCACAAATGCCTGGCGGTATTCCGCACGCAATTGGCCTAACGCCAACTCGACCTCCTCAGCCAGCCACCTCGCCCCTTCCGCATCGGGGCGATGATCGGGAACGGGCTGAACGAGCGACTGCGGAGCCGGTTTTCGCATCCGTTTGGCCAGCAACGTTCGACACCGATTCCCGGCAATCGCCAGCAGCCAAGGTTCAAAATCTCGGGACGGATCCCAACTCTTCAAATTTCGCAGCACCCGGGTGAATGTCTCTTGAGCCATGTCTTCGGCATCTTGGCGGTGCCGCAACATGCGGTAGCACAAGCCGAATACCTGGCCCTGGTAACGGTTGACCAACTCGACCATCGCCGACTGGTCGCCGCCGAGGCATTGCCGGATGAGACTGCGGATGTCTACGGACAAAGCAACCCCTTCGCGGCCCACGGGAGCCGTCTACAAAGAGTGATACTCCCCGACCGGTTCGGTAGTTTCGGGAAGCTGGGAATGAGGAAGACTATTGAAAGCAATTCTAATCGAGCGTCGAAAATATTGCCGAAAATCTGAGGAATTTCCGAACATTTCGCCGCAATTGGACGCCGTTAGGACCGCTTGAAGAACTGCTTCAAAGCTTCGGAGGCCGCGGCCTGGCTGTCGACGGCCGCTTTTTCGGGAACGGGCGGGAGCTTGCCAGGCTCTTTCTTTTCCTTCTTCTCTTTTTTGCCCTTCTTCCCGACGGACGTGTCGCTCCCTTCCGGTTTGGCCATGTCGACAGTGTCGGTCGACGTGACCTCGTCGACCTTGAACTGCCGGGTGCTGGGGTCGGCCATTCGCTGTTCGCGATCGACTTCGTCGCCCTCTTCCAGCCAACCGAAAATATCATCGTCGTCAACCGAATCGCCCGCCCCAGCGGCTGTTTTCGCGGGCTGCTTCTTGGGGGAAGTCTGCTCCTTGGCTGGGGCTTCGGATTTGGCTTTGGCCGGAACCGGCGGCGGGGCTGCTTCCTTCGGGGCTTCCGCTTGGGGCGCGGCGACCGGGGGGAGGATGATCTCAAACTCCAATGGGCCGATTACGATTTGATCGCCGGACTTCAGGGCCACGTCGCCTTCAATCTTTTCACCGTTGAGCAGCGTTCCGTTGCGGCTTTTCAGGTCTCGGGCGCGAATACCCTTTTCGTCAACAAACAGTACGCAATGCTTGCGGCTGACCGCGTCACTTCGCGGCCGAAGATGGCAGCTATCGCTGCGGCCAATGAGGAATTGGCCCTCCTTCAACTTCAATTCCTTGCCCGCGCTCCCTCCGGAGAGGACCTTCAGCTTTGCCTTCATTCTTCGCCCTTCCTGTGCGATGGAAAATGCCCGACGCCCGCGCAAGTATGGCAACGCGCAGCTCGCCGGTCCATCAACGATCGCGCACCGGCGATCGGGTTGAAGATGTGCGACGAAATGGTGTTGCCGTAGTTTAGCGCAACGTCACCAGAATCTCTGTCCGGCAGCGAATGAAGGATAAATGAAGCCGCGGATGGACGTGAGAATTTTCTAGCTGATTAGCGCAGATGCCTCGGCGTATGGGAAAACCGATTGGGTGACCCTCATCACCCGGTAAGATAAGCCATCGGACGAACCCTGTCACCGCCTGACGGATTCCTTTGACAGGGGAAATAAGCATAGCAGAAAGCCGCAGCAACGTCAAAAAGGTACGCAGAATCTTCATCATTCCACCGCAAAGGGGGGCTAACCCGTCATGCTCGCCCAATGCCTATCATAAACTGGTGACGATCAGATAAAATTGAAGGATCGAAGAGGCTTTCGCGCGCATGAAACCAGCCACCGATAAGCTCGCTCCGCAGACTAACGAACCTCCGCGCCCAGCGCTCGGTTCGCCACGGTTCTCATTGGCCTCGCTGATGATCGCCATCGGTGGGTTGGGCGTGCTATTCGCCGCGATGTCGGCGGTCGGGCCGCTGGGTGCGTTTGCTCTGTTAATGTTGGTCTTGGCCATCATCGCTCATGTCGCCGGCAACTCGATCGGCACACGCCTGCGAAGTTTCGGCAGCACCCAAGTCGACGACCGCTGTGACGCCGCCCAACGTCAGCTGGATCGATCGACTTACAACAGTCCTCCGCCCGCCAGTAACCTTTCTCATCGCACTAAGGCGACCAAAACGATGATCGGTTTCACCATCGCAGGCGCGGCGATTGTCGGGTCAATGGGCAGCGCTTTGCTGATTTGGATAACCTGGCAGCAACTCAATCTGGCCACAGCCATCGTGGCGATTCTCAGCCCCACCGTGCTGGGCGGATTGCTCGGGTTCACGGTGAGCAGTTTCACGCAAACAGCCGGCGGAGCCATTTGGGAAGCGCGAAATTCTCACCAGCATTAACGTCCCGCTTCGCTAGGAAACCCGTAGTCGCATTCGCCAAAATTCGGATGATCTGCAAACCACTGCAGCGCGGACGAGTTCCGCTACGACACAATGGCGGCGTATAATCGACGTATGGGCAAGACCAAACCGACTTTGAACCTCTGGTGGCTAATCAGCCTGGGGGGGATCGGTGCGCTGCTGGTCTTCGTTCCGCCGCTGCTGGTTAGCCAATACGAACGAGCCCAGGCGTTAGGCGACGCGGCTGGCACGCTGTACCTGGTGCTGATGGGAAGCGGTTTGCTGCTGCTGCACATCGTTGCCGGCATCGTCATGTGGCGGATCTGGAAAAACACGCGCGATGGCCGCCGCGACAAAGCCCGGGCTGCCAAAAATCCCAGCCAAATGTCGGCGGGCGACAAGAAGCGTGAAGTGGAAGAGAATCTGGCGTCCATTCGCGAGTTTCAAGAAGACCCCACTCTCGACGACGACCTGCGCGGCGAACTCGATCCGATGGTCGATCGAGTAGCAGCGAAAACAGAAAATCAATCGTTAGAGATCGTCGCCTTCGGCACGATCAGCAGCGGCAAATCGTCGCTGCTCAACGCGTTGGCCGGGCGTGATGTGTTCACCGTCGATCCCAAGGGAGGAACGACCGTTCAGCGGAACGAGATTCCCTGGCCGGGCGACAACAAGGTTCGCCTGGTCGACACGCCGGGTTTGGGCGAAGTGGATGGGTTGCAGCGGCATGTCACGGCCGCCAAGGCGGCGCAGGATGCCGATTTGGTGTTGCTGGTCGTCGATGGCCCGTTGCGTCAGTCGGAATTCGGCTTGCTCGAGCAGCTTGGCCATATGGAAAAACGTGTGCTTATCTGCTTGAACAAAGAAGACTGGTACGGCGAGAGCGAACGCGACAAACTGCGTGGGCAGATCATTGAGCAGACCGCTGATTTCGTCGCGGAAGAAGATGTTCTGGCAATCCGCAGTCGCCCCACTGCGCGAACACGCGTGCGTGTGGCCGCTGGAGGAGAACAAGTAGAAGAGCAAACGGAGGTCGCCGCCGACATCCAGCCGCTGGCCAATCGGATGATGGCCATCGTGAAGAAAGATGGCCGCGATCTCCTGTTAGGTAACTTACTATTACAGTCGCGCGGCTTGGTTGAAGAGGCGAAATCGCGCGTGGAAGCCGCCCTCGATCGGCGGGCCTGGCAGATTGTTGATAAGTACAGTTGGG
>CALBTA010000151.1 GCA_937967755.1 uncultured Planctomycetaceae bacterium
TCAGGTGTTTCAATTTCGGTTTCGACTGGCGCGATGTCGGTCGGCTCGAAGTCTTCGGTCGTGACGTCGAGTTCTTCCATCTCGACCTCTTCCAACTCTTCGATCTCTTCGACGTCTTCCTTGTTGTCAGGGCCCATCACGAATTCGGAAACCAACGACGGGTCATCGATCACGATGAACATCAACGCCATCACGACTAGCGCGACGGCGTGGAAGATCATGCTGGTCAACACGCTGGGCAGCGCGTTGAACACCACAAAGTTCGAACCCCCGCCCTCGTATTCGCCGCCGTCGTCATGTTGACCCTGCGCGGCTTGGGCCTGCGCGGGAGCGGCTGCGCCGGCCGGAACTGGCTTGGCGGGGGCCGGCCGGTTGGAAGGACGGGCTGCCGGCATCGGCTTGGCCGGAGCGGGTTTGCCTGCCGCGTTGGGAACGGGTCGATTTTCTGGCGACTGCGCCATCTTCAATCACTCCTGAGAATTTACGGCGGGCCACCAGCGCAGCCGCGCCCAATTACCTAGCTTGTCCCTGTCTTGCCCTGTTGAGGGCGGCAATTTGTGCCCGCAAATTGCCGATAAGTCGTTTCCGATTATAGCCTTACATCGGCCAGTCTGTCAGCTAGCCTGCGCGATTTTCGGCCTGTCTAGGCCCACCTTTCGGGGTGAACGGCAAGAATTATTCCCCGAATCCGCCGCGTCGAAGCGAATTTCCCCGCAGCGCTTGCGCTCCGAACTATCAATTCTTGGAAGAATCGTCCGACCAACACAACGCCGCAACGCGGCCGCATCACCGGCACCGGCGTCGAATCGCGGCTATGTCATGGGAATCGAGTTTGCCTTATATTGATCGATTACCTCACTCTGCCACACCATTTCTCCAAACACACATCATGGCAAAGAGCAAGAAAAAAACGGAAGTCGTGTTTCTGGTCTGCGACGAGACGGGCGAGTACAACTACACCCTGCGCCGTAAGGCGGGCAGCGAAAAGTTGAAGATCAAGAAGTACTGCCCCAAGCTGCGCAAGCACACGATGCATTCTGAAAAGAAGAAGTAGTGGCCGCCTAAAACTGCACGGAAGCCATGACCAAACGTTGGCGGATTCAACCGCACGATGCCGAGCGGATCGCGCAGCTTCAACGCACCGCCAATGTCTCTCCGGTGGTTGCCCAGCTTCTGCTCTGCCGCGGCATTCACGACGCGGCGACCGCTCGAGATTTCCTAGACGCCAAGCTGGTCTCCTTGCGAGATCCCGAATTGCTGCCGGGCGTTGACCAGGCCGCGCAGCGCATCCATCAAGCGATCACCGACAAGCAGCGGACCGTCATCTACGGCGATTACGATGCCGACGGCATGACCGGCACGTCGATCTTGGTTCGCTGCCTGTCACTGCTCGGTGCGAACGTTCACTACTACGTCCCTTCGCGGTTAGAAGAAGGGTACGGGCTGAACACCGAAGCGCTGACCAAACTGAAAAGCGACGTCGCGGAACTGGTAATCACGGTCGATTGCTGCATCGCCAGCGTCGGCGAAGCGGCGCACGCGAAAGAAATCGGCCTGCCGCTGATCATCACCGACCATCATGAATTTGCCGAAGACCTGCCCGATGCGGTCGCCACGGTGCATCCGCGGCTGCCGGGGCACAGCTACCCCTTCGGCGGGTTGTGCGGGGCAGGTGTCGCGTTCAAGTTGGCTTGGGCCGTTTGCCAGCGGGCCAGCGGCGCGAAGAAAGTTGGCGACCGGATGAAGTCGTTCCTCATGTCGGCCATCGGGTTAGCGGCTATCGGCACCATCGCCGACATCGTACCGCTGCTGGATGAAAACCGCATCCTCGTGCGTCACGGCCTGAAAAGCCTGAAGGCCCAACCTCCGCTGGGCTTGGCGAAGTTAATGTCGGTCGCTGGCGTCGACAAAAAACCATCGCTCGGTGCCGAGGACGTCGCCTTCATGATCGCGCCCCGGCTGAACGCCGCCGGCCGATTGGGTCAGGCCCAGTTGGCGATCGAACTGATGACAACCGATTCCGCCGAGCGTGCCGAAGCCCTCGCCGAATACATCCATGAACTGAACAGCCAGCGCGACAGCCTGGAGCGTTCGATCTATCTCGCGGCCAACAAGCAAGTCAAAGAAAACTTCCACCCCGAGCACGAGCCGGCCCTGGTCCTCAACGGGCGCGGCTGGCACCCCGGCGTGATCGGCATTGTTGCTTCCCGGTTGGTCGACAAATACCACCGCCCGGTGGTGATGATTTCGCAAGACAACATCGGGGCCAAACCGGCGACCGGCAGCGCCCGCAGCGCATGCGGCGTGAACTTGCACGCCGCGTTGGCCGCTTGCACGGAACATCTCCTCGGGCACGGCGGGCATGCGGCGGCGGCGGGGCTGCGAATCGAAGACAAAAACATCGACGCCTTCCGCGAAGCCTTTTGCGAACATGTCGCCGGCGAAGTGAATGAAGACAATCTAACCGCCGAGGTGCGCATCGACGCCGAAGCACCCTTCAGCCAGTTGACGCTCGACACGGTCAGCCAAATTGAAACGCTTGCCCCGTTCGGCCAAAGCAACCCTCGCCCGGTGTTGTGCTGCGGCGACATCCAACTGCCCACCCCGCCCAAACGCATGGGCAGCGGAGAGCGGCACCTGAACGCCAGGCTGCGTCACGGCCGGGTAACGCTGCGGGCGGTCGCCTTCGGCAAAGGGGAATGGGCCGACGAACTCGCCGGTCACGAGGGCCCGCTCGAGATCGCCTACCGCCCCGTCATCAACGACTACCAAGGCCGACGCAGCGTGGAACTACATCTGGTAGACTGGCGACCCTGCAAGCAACAGCAGCCGGCTTGCACGTAGGCTGTGGGCGGGCTCGGAAGAGTTCGGGCAGTTCATGGTAGCGGTGGAAGCCTCGCGACTTCCGCTACCTTAGTTTTCGAAGTCAACGCAATTACCTGTCTTGATTCGAACAAGTCGGCAGACTTGTTCCACACACCATGACCGCACAAGAAACGTTTGAGGAACTGTGTGCCCACGCGCGCGAGACCGCTATTTTGGAATCGATCAGCGGGCTGCTGGGTTGGGACGAGCGGACGAAGATGCCGCCGCGCGGCGGTGAGTACCGTGCGGAGCAAATGACCTACATGGCTGGGCAGATACATCGCCGTCAGACCGACCCGCAATTGGGCCAGTGGCTCAGCGAGTTGGCCGAAAGCGAGCTGGCGGCCGATCCGCACAGCGATGCGGGCGCAGCGATCCGGGTGATGCGACGCCAGTTCGACAAACGCACCAAGCTGCCGCAGTCGCTGGTTGAAGAATTGACGCGGGCGTCGGTGCTCGGGCAGCAGCAATGGGTGGAGGCCCGCAAGAACAACGACTTCAAAGGCTTCGCGCCACAGCTCGAAAAAATCTTCGACCTCCGCCGGCAGGAAGCCGAAGCGGTCGGCTACGACGAGGTTCCCTACGACGCGTTGCTCGACGACTACGAGCCGGGCGAAAAAACTTCCAACGTCGCCCGCGTTCTGGAAGGCTTGCGGGAAGAATTGGTGCCGCTAGTTTCCGCCATCGCCGACAGCGGAAAATCTCCCGACCGCAATCTGCTGAAGCGGCACTTCCCCAAAGCGCAGCAGGAATCGTTTGGAACCATGGCGGCGGCCAAGATCGGTTTCGATTTCGAGCGCGGTCGCCTGGACGAAACGCACCACCCGTTCTGCGGCGGGGCGGGGCCGCACGATGTGCGCATGACCACGCGGTACGACGAGGCGTTTTTCCCTTCGGCGTTCTACAGCATTCTTCACGAGGCGGGGCACGGCATTTACGAACAGGGGCTGCGGCCCGATTGGTTCGGCCTGCCGCCCGGCACGTACAACTCGTTGGGCATTCATGAATCGCAATCGCGGCTGTGGGAAAATCTGGTCGGCCGCAGCCGGGCGTTCTGGCAGTACTTTCTGCCGGATGCGAAGAAGGCGTTCCCCGATGCGCTGGGCGATGTCGCGCTCGACGATGTTCACTTCGCGGTGAACGACGTGCAAGCCTCGCTGATTCGGGTCGAAGCGGACGAGGCGACGTACAACTTGCACATCATCATTCGGTTTGAATTGGAGCAGGCGTTGATCAACGGCGATCTGCCCGTTGGCGATTTGCCGGGGGCATGGAACGAGAAGTACCAGCACTACCTCGGCATCAGGCCGCCCGATGATGCCGACGGCGTCTTGCAAGACGTGCATTGGAGCGCCGCCCTGGTCGGATATTTCGCCACGTACTCGCTGGGCAACCTTTACGCCAGCCAGTTCTTCGACCAGGCCCAGGCCGAATTGGGCGACCTTCACGCGCAGTTCGCCGCGGGCCAGTTCGAACCGCTGCGGGCCTGGCTGGAAGAAAAAGTTTATCGCGTCGGCCAATGTGTCCCCGCCGCCGACCTCGTGCAGCAAGTGACCGGCAAGCCGCTTTCGCACGGGCCGTTGATGGAGCATCTGCGCGGATCGGTTGGGGCGTTGTACGGGATTTAGCCGGGACGCAACGCGTCGCGATCCACACCTCGCTTCCACGCTCTGCGTGGGAGCGGAATTTCTGGCCGCTCCGCGGCCTTGCGACGTGAATCAAGCCACAATGACGCAGGGCGTCGAAGCGTGCGTTCCCACGCAGAGCGTGGGAACGAGGAGTCGGCGGCGCTTTCCTCTCGCCCCCGTTCTCCGTAAACTACGTTCATGCATCGGCACCAACATCCCTTTCATCTCTGGCTGGTCACCGGCTTGTTTGCCGCCGGGTTGATGCTGGCGCTGCCTGGTTGCGGCGGTTGTCGCCGGACCGCGACGAATCAGAACAACCAGCAAGACAAAGAAAAAGACGAGGACGAAGAGAAGGAAAAGCCCAAGCCCGATTTCGAGTTCAAGTACAAAGAGGGCGACGCCGTGGTCGGCATGACCGTCCTGCCGGGCGACGTCACCAACGGGGTGAAACCGGGACATTGGATGAGCCTGAGCCAGCCGGTCAAGGCGAACAACTTTGACTTCGCCGGCGAGCTTTCGTCCGCGGCGGTCGACAACAACCGCCGCCCGCTTAACTTGGAACGAACGCCCTACCGCATGCAAATGACCCGGCCGGTCGCGCTGCCCAAGGGGCAACGGAAGCATTTGGAAATAACGGTCTTCCTGCCCCGGCGCGAGAAAGACACCGGCGGCAAGCGGGCGAATTTGCTGGCGGAACTGCGGGCAAGAAACACCGGGCGGATGGTGATGCCGCCCGTCTTCGACGCTACCACGACAATGGAGCCGCATCAGTATTACCTGGTCGCTCTCGCGAAGCGGCCGGCCGCTTACACGCACTTGAAGCTAATGCCGTCGATCAAAGCGCCGGCAGTCGGCGATTTTATTTCGACCTCAATGTTGCACTACCGCGTCGCGCTGCCTTCGGTCGATCAGAACGTGCCGCTGCCCAGCAACCCGTTGCTGTGGACCAGCATTGCCTATGTCATTTGGGACGACATCGACCCCGACAAGCTATCAATTGACCAGCAAGACGCGCTCGTCGACTGGCTGCACTGGGGTGGGTCGCTGATCATCAGCGGCCCTGGTTCGTTGGCGACGCTGAAAGACAGCTTTCTCGCCAAGCATCTACCCGCTCTGCCCGGCGATACCGAAAAACTTACGCAAGATCGGTTCGACGAGTTGAACGAACACTTCACCATGCGAGGGGCGAAGAACCTGGAGCACCCGTTGAACGTCGTCGAAGCCAAACCGCCCGAGGGCGTGAAACTAAAACTTCGCCCCGGCGGCCAATACATGGAAAAAACCGGCGAGCTGTTGGCCGAGCGGCAGATCGGAGCGGGCCGCATCGTGGTGACATCGTTCTCACTCACGCATCCGCAAATTGTGAATTGGCGAAACTTCGACGGCTTCTTCAACGCCTGCTTACTGCGCCGGCCGGCCCGCAGATTCTACGGCCACCGCGATGCGGATGCGGTCGGCGTGCGATTTGCTCCTGAAGGAACGTTGGCCGCCGACCAATCGATTGATTTGGAAAAAGACCCGCGGCTGACCTGCGGGCTGCGCTATTTCACGCGCGATATGGGCTTGATGCAGGCCAGCATTCAAGTCGATCCGGCGGAGGAACCAGGCGAAGCGGCCGATGAAGAATCCGCTGACGATGAACAGGAGAAGAAACGACCGAACAACGCCCTGCTGTTCGATCGCGGTTTTCAAAAAACTCCGCAATCGGGCGTCGGCGGTTGGAACGATTTAAGCGGCGCTTCGCGCGCCGCGCGCGACTCGTTGAAATCGGCAGCCGGCATTAGCGTTCCCCAGCGGAGTTTCGTACTCCGCGTGCTGGCGATTTATCTGCTGGTGTTGGTTCCAGTGAATTGGATGATCTTTAAGCTCATCGGCCGGGTGGAGTGGGCGTGGATTGCCGCGCCGATCATTGCCATTGGCGGAGCGTTTTGGGTGATTCACGCGGCCCAACTCGATATCGGCTTCGCCCGCAGCCGCACCGAAGTTGCCGTGCTGGAAATGCAGGGCGACCACCCTCGCGGGCATTTGACGCGGTACATGGCGCTGTACACGTCGCTTTCGACCGGTTTCGATGTCGAGTTCGACAGCCCCAACGCCCTCGCCCAACCGTTCGCCACCGATCCCGATTTTCAAATGGTCCCCGGGCAAACGACCGACACGGTGACGTACCGCCGCGACTCAAGCGCCAGTCTGCGCGGGTTTCACATCGCGTCGAACTCGACCAGCATGATGCATACCGAAGAACAACGCAGCTTCGGCGGCCCGCTGGTGCTGAAAGCAGGCGAAAGCGGAACGGCTGTGATCAACAACAGCGATTTGACGGTCAAAGATACCGGCGTTGTGCGGCGAACGGCCGATGGCCAGTTGCAGGTCGCCTGGGTGGGAGAGCTACCGTCCGGCGCGACCGCGACGCTGCAGTTCGGCGCGAGCGATCACCCGCGGGCGTTGCTTACCCAGTGGGAGGAATCGACAACCACGATGAGCCACCCGCCGACGGGCGAGGTCAGCCTGTTGAAGATGCTCGATCTGGCACGCGACCCGCGACGGCTGTTGCCGGGTGACGTGAAACTGATCGGCTGGACCGATGAGGAACTCGGCGGTATCGAACTGCGACCGCGGCCGCGGCAAATTGTTACCAAGACGCTGGTGGTTGCGAATTTGCAATATCAACAGCTTGCCGCCCCGACGCCTGATTTGAATACGCATGACGCGGTCGATCCGAAGCAGAATCGGGAAGGGCGCGCGGAATTGAAAAGCGGCGATGAGGACATCGCGGCTCGCTGAAAACTGAACACTGAACACTGAAAACCGAAAACTAACCTCAGCGTATGATCGAACTCATCGACTTCGGCAAAGACTACGGCGACTTCACCGCGGTCGAGCGCCTGAACCTGAAGATTGATCAGGGCGAAATTTTCGGCTTCATCGGTCCCAACGGGGCGGGCAAGAGTACGTCGATTCGCTTTCTCGCCACGCTGCTGAAAGCCAGCCGCGGCGAAGGGATCATCAACGGGCATAGCGTCACCAGCGCGCCGATGGACGTCCGCCGCAGCGTCGGCTACATGCCCGATAGTTTCGGCGTCTACGACGGCATGAAAGTTTGGGAGTTCCTCGACTTCTTCGCCGTCGCCTACGGCATTCCCCGTTCGAAACGCAAGCAGGTGATCGGCGACGTGCTGGAGTTGCTCGATTTGACCCACAAGCGGGACGACTTCGTCAACGGGCTTTCGCGCGGAATGAAGCAACGCTTGTGCCTGGCGAAAACTTTGGTTCACGATCCGCCGGTCTTAATTCTCGACGAACCGGCCAGCGGGCTGGACCCCCGCGCCCGCTTGGAAGTGAAGGCCCTGCTGAAAGAGCTGCGGAAGATGGGCAAGACCATCATGATCAGCAGCCACATCCTGACCGAGCTTGCCGACTGCTGCACGTCGATCGGCATCATCGAACGCGGACAGTTGCTAATGCACGGGCCGATCAGTGAAGTCTACCGCCGCATTCGCGGCAACCGGATGGTCGAAGTGAAATTCGTCAGCGGGATGGATGTTGGCCTGTCGGTCATCCGCAGTTCACCCCACTGCCGCGACGTGCAAGTCGTCGACAGCCGCGCCTTGATCGAAATGGAAACTGACGACGAGGGCGTCGCGGAACTGCTCAACCAACTCGTCCATCAACAAGTCGGCATCCGCAGCTTCGCGGAGAAAGACCCCACCCTGGAAGACGTCTTTATGCTCGTCACGAAGGGGTTGGTGACGTAATGATCCGTAGGACGGAGTTCCACTCCGTCCAAGACGACGCAGTACAACTGCATCGTACAGATCAAGCGTCAATTCCCATCAACCACCCGTGCCGTATCCCGGTAAGGGCTGCTCGCTTCGTAAAGTTTGTGCCGCGCGGCGAGCGACGCGGTTTGTTCTTCGGGCGCGTCGGCTTGGGCTTTGCGGCTGGCTTCCAGGGCCGCTTCGAACTGCCCCGCGTTGGCGTAGGCGGCGGCCAACGTGTCATAGTAACGCCAATCATCGGTTCCATCCAAGTTCAGCGCCTTTTCGGCCGATTGCACGGCCAAGTCGGCGTTGCGATAAGTCTGGTCCGGGCAGGTCGCCATAATCCAGGCAGCACCCATGTAAGCCCGGCCCAGATCGGGATCGAGCTTGACCGCTTCGCGATAGTCCTCGGCCGCTTCCCGCCAGTAGCCGAGATTGGCATAGACATCGCCGCGATCGGTGCGGGCAACCGCATCGGCCGGCTCAAGCTGCACCGCCTTGGAAAAATCAGCGACCGCGCCTTGGTACCGTTTCAACCGATAGTACGCATGCCCACGGGCGCTATACGCCCCGGCGTCGGCTGGCTTCAGCGTGATCGCCTGCGAGTAATCGCCCGCGGCCGCTTCAAACTCCTGTTGCTCGAAACGAATCTCGCCCCGGTTGAACCAGGCGTTGGCGAACTTGGGATTGATCTCAACCGTGCGGTCAAAATCAGCGAGCGCTTTTTCATATTCGCCCAGCAATGCGTAACTGACGCCCCGGTTGTGAATCGCCTGCCACTTGTTCCCGTCGCGGCGAACCGATTCCTGAAAGTCGGCCATTGCCTTGGCTTCCAGTGCGATCGCCGCTTCGGCATCGGCCGCTTCGCCTGCTTGCTTCGAGTATTCCTTCCCACGGCGGTTGTACGCCCACGCGGAAAGCTGCCTGAGGTACTCGCGCTGGGCCTGATCGGTAATCTTCGGCAGCGCCTCGTCGCACGACTTCACAATTTGATCGTACTGTTCAAACGTCTCGGCCTGTTGCGATTCGTCGTAGGTCTTCTTGATGAACTCAGCCCACGCCTTCTTGACTTCCGCTTCGCTGGTGGGTTGTTGCGCGAAGGCGACGCTGGTGGTCAACATCCCAGCCGCCAACAGGGCGAGTCGAAGAGTCATGGTGAAAGGCTCCCGTGGATCAAACTTTGACTGCCACTATTCTAGGATCAATTTCGGCGGCTACAACGCCGACAGAGTTGAGGTTTTGCCCCTCGCCCTTGGCCCAAGACGATCCGGTCCCGCTTCAAGGACGCCCCACTGTATTCCGCGGCAAGTAGTGATCGGCGATCGCGGCGACTTCGCCCTTTTCTTCCCCACAGGGGATGTACAATCCGCTTATCCTGCCAAAACTCGTCTTTTCTTGGGGCAGCAGAAAGACCCCCCGCTGCTGCGTTTCGGACCGGATGAACCTGTCCCACGGTGTGGTCCATTGCCACCGCCACACAGTTTGCTCGACGCCGAGTTCCCACAGGCGGTACTGGACGGGCAACCACATCCGCCACAACGAACCCAGCAATATCGCTGCGGCGACCGGAGACCACCAGAGGCTTCCAGCGATCAGAGCAACGCCCAGGGAAGCCAGCAACGAAGCGGTTGCCGCAATCGCCGCTGTGATCGGTTCATCGACCAACGACCAACGGCGAAACTCAATCGCGGGCGCTTGACCATCCGTGACGATAATTTGCGGTGAAGGCCGCTGCGTTTCCAATGGCGGCGGTGCCGAAGGCGTGCTCATCCTTTCATTCTACCCTGCCGCCGTACCTTCTTCCGGTTCCGCATCGAAGCGGCGGCCGGGGCGGAGCAGCGCACCCATCAGCAGCCCGTAGATCACGCCAAAGACCATCGTAGTGCCCAGGACGCTGACCGCCAGGCAAGCTGCGAAGTGGTTTTCCAGCAGTTCCAAAACAGGCGGTCGCGGGCTGCGCTCTTTCGGGGGCCGCGCTTCGACCGGTTGTCCGTTCAGCCTCGCCAACTCCGCACGGCCAGCTTCCCGGTCTTCATGCAGCCGATCCATCTCGTCGCGGTAATTTTCCCAGTGCGATTGCTGACCGGCCGTCGCATAGGTGGCGGTCGCCCTCGCCCGGGCGGCAAATAGCAACGCCACCACCGCGATCAATAGCAGAACGTACGTGATCGCGCCGGCGATCAAAAGCCGCTTTTTTTGCATCGGGTCGTTCGAGTGTTACGGCAGCGTCATGAGGTAAATCTTCCCATCCGCGGACGGCACGGCGACCTGCTTGGTCGTGGGCGAAGGGCAAACCGCGTAGGCGACGCCGCCCGCCTTGGCGGTGAAAACCTGCGTGCCATCGGCAGCGTTCCACAATGACAGGTTGCCGGCATGGCCGATCGACAACAGTTGCCCGCTGCCATGAAATCTTACGCGGTAGACCGGATCGTCGCCAGCATCGATCACCGTGCCCGGCGTGCCGTTGGCCGCGTTGAACAGGCGGATGGTTTTGTCGGCCCCGGCAACAGCGACCAACTTCCCGTCGCCGCTGACCGCCGCATCGAAGGATGCCGGCGCCTGCTCGCCTTCGACCAGCTTCGGTGCGATGCTGCGCACCGCCGCGCCGGTGGCCGCATTCCACAGGCGTGCCGATCCATCGATGCCCGCGGTGAGAAGTTGGGCCGAGTCGGCCGAATATCGCACCGAATAAACCGCTCCGGCGTGCCCCGCCAACTGTTGGGCCGGTTCCCCCGTTTCCAAATTCCAGGTGCGGGCCGTTTGATCGCCCGAGGCCGAAGCCAGGGCCTTGCCATCGCCGCTGTAGGCCAGGCTGTAGACCGGCCCGGTGTGGCCCGCCAATTCGGCCACGGCAACCGGCGAAGCGTAGGCCCACAGCGAAACCGCCCCGTCCGCTCCGCCCGTCAAGATTTCTTTTCCGCCGGGGGCGAAGCGCGCCGCCGGCAGCGGGCCGGCTGATGTCAGATCTTGCAGCAACGCCGCGTCCTCGGTGGAGTAAACGCGCAGGTGGTTGTCCGCCCCGGCGGCGACCAGTCGCCCGTGATCGGCGCTGAAGCCCAAATCATGTACCGCGGCACCAGTTTCAATCGTTTGTTGCACCGCGCCGTCAGCGGCATTGAACAGCACGATCTTTCCCGTAGCGTCGCAGCCCGCCAACTGCATTCCGTCAGCGCGGGCGGCAAGTCGAACCAGCGCAGCCGGCGCGGCGGCCGTCTGCCGCAGCGGTTTTCCTTCCAAGTCGAAGAGCTTAATCATCGGCTCCGTTCCGGCGACCGCAACGGCCGTGCCGTCCGGTAGCAGCGCCGCGTCGGATAGCTTCGCCGCGTCAGCGACGAAGACGCGGATCGCCGAGACCGAGTGGATCACCGCCGTCTTTTCGGCGCTGCCTGTCGCCACGGAGTTTCCATCCGCGGAAAGGACCACATCCGACACAGGCATTGCGTGCGCGTTGCAGCGTTGTAGTTCACGCTGGTTCGCCGTGTCCCAAACCCGGGCCACGCCATCGTCAGCGGCGGATGCGATTCGCGAACCGTCGGCGCTGACGCTGATGCCATGCACCGCGGCGGCATGTTCCCAAGCCGTGGCGGGCTGCACAGCAGCGGCAGCGGCGGCGGCCGCCAGCGGCCAGGTTCGCACGAACATGTCCGCGCTGCTGGCTGCCAACATCGTGCCGCTCGCTGCGATGTCCAGATCGGTAATTGCGTCGCCCGCTCCCGCGAATGTTTTTGTCTGCGTGCCGTCGGCCAGTTTCCACTGCCGAACCGTCTTATCTGCCCCGCCTGTGATCACTTCCAATCCATCGGGCAGGTAATCGACTGCGGTCACCGCGCCTTCGTGGCCGCGAAGCACTTGGACAAGCGACAGTGGCTGAATCAATGCGTCGTTGCCAACCGCCGTGGCGACGGCTTGACCGTCCGGGGCGAAGGCCAGCGCCGCAGGCGCGGCGGCGGCCGCCGAATTTTCCAGCAGCAATCCATCGGCCGGGTCGAAGACGACGATGTGTTCATCGGTTGACGCAGCCAGTCGCGTGCCATCGACGTTGTACCGAATGTGATTCAACTGCGCCGGCGAGGCGATCGTCTCGACAGTTCCCGGCCCGGCAGCCGCCAGCGGCCAACGGTGCAGCTTCATGTCGTCGGTCGTCGCGGCAAGCTGGGTCTTGTTCCCCTTCAGGGCGACGCTTGTCGGCACCGCCGTGCCGGTGGTCAGTTCATGAGCGACCGTTCCGTCGGCCGTGTTAATCAGTTTGATGTTCTTGTCGTCACCGGCGGTCGCCAGCAGCGTACCGTCTGTGGATAACGAAGCGTCAATAACTTTCCCTTCGGCGGCGACCGCCACGCGCTCTGCCGCCAAGGCCCATACGCGTACCGACTTATCTGCTCCGCCGGAAAGTAACGTCTTGCCATCGGGCAAGAAAGAGACATCGTGAACGACGCCTTCGTGTCCCGCGAACCGCTGCAGCACTCGCCCGCTGGTCGAATCCCAGACGGAAGCAGCCGAGTCCTCACCGGCGGTCGCCAGCCGGGAGCCGTCGCCCGATACCGACACCGACTGCGCCGGGGCGGCTAGCGTAATCGTGTCGCGTGCGACCACCGGTTGTGCAGCCGCCGCAGCGGGGACCGGCCAAGTCAACAACGACCCGTCGGCGCACGCCGCGGCCAGCACGTTACCGTCGCCAGAAAGGGTGAGGTCGATCACAGCTTCGGCTGGCCCCGCGAACGTGGCCAGTTGCTTGCCGTCGGCCAGGTTCCACATTCGCACGGTTTTGTCGGCTCCGCCGGTGAACGCAGTCAATCCCGTCGGCGCGACCGCCAGCGCCGCCGCTTCCGTTTCATGGGCGCCCACGACGTTCACCAGCGATGAAGCCGCGGTGTGCAGTACGTGTTTGGCGTCCGCCGTGATGATCGTCGTATTGTCAGCCGCGAACGCCGCGCCTCGCAAATCTTCGGGCATTGCGAACCGTTGCAGCGCAACGCCAGAAGAATCCCAGACGTGTGCTTCGCCGCCGGCCGTTCCGACGATTCGCTTCGCATCTGTGCTGATCGCCACCGAAGTCACCGGTTCCGCCGGCCCGTTGAGCGTGGCGAGGGCGGCACCGTCGGCGGCGTTCCACAGCTTGATTGCATTTTCAGTTCCAGCCGATGCGATGATCTTTCCATCAGCGCTGACCGCCACGCTGCTTACCGCGGCGGCGTGGTTGATCGCGCGGATCGCTGCCCCGTTGGTGGCATTCCACATCCGCACGCTTTTGTCGGCGGACCCGGAAACGACCGTCGCGCCCGCCACGGCCAGTGAGGTCACCGCGCCCGTATGCCCGGCGATGGCACGAACTTCCGCGCCGTCGGCAACCGACCACTGCTTCAAACCGCCATCGGCCGCGCCGGAGAACGCCTGCGCCGCATCCGCGCCGAACGCCACACTGGAAATTGCCACGTCGTGGCCTTCGAATTTGGCGATCTCGGGAAACTTCGGGTCGGCCAGGTTCCAAACTCGGGCAGTCTTATCGGCAGAGCCGGTGACCAGCTTCGTCTTGTCGTTGCTGAAGGCGACTGCCGTCACCGCCGCGCCGTGCCCCAGCAGCGTTGCCGTCACCGCGCCGGTGGTTGTGTTGCGAACGACGACCGTCGGTTTTCCACCAGCGGTTCCCGCGGACGCCACGAGGCTGCCGTCGGCCGAGAAGGCAACAACCGCCACGGGCATGGCCGCTCCGGCCAGCGGTTTGACCGCCGCGGGAGTTTTCCAAACCCGCAGTGTGCCGTCGGATCCGGCCGAGATGATTTGCTCGCCCTTGGCGTCGAAGTGCAAACCTGTCACCGCGCCGGCGTGGCCAGCTATCGAAGGCAGAGCTGTACCATCGGCCGCTTGCCACAGGCGGATCACCCCTTGCGCATCGCCGCTGGCGATGTGGGCAGTGCTGACCGCCAGGGCGGAAACGTCTCCTTCGTGCCCCGCCAGTGCGCGAACGGGATTGCCGGTAGTCGCATCGACAATGCGTATCGTCCCATCGGCGCTGGCGACGACGGCTTGTTTTCCGTCCGCCGTGCGGACGATGCGGCTGACGGAATCCGCCGCCGGGGGCAGCGTTCGCGGCGGCGCGATTGGCAGATTCCACCAGCGAACCGTTCCGTCTTCGCCGGTTGAGAGAAGCTGCTTGCCTGCGGGGTGGTAGCCAACGAACGTAACCGACCCATCGTGTCCAGCCAGCGACCCGGCCGGCGTACCGTCGGCAACGTTCCAAAGCCGAATTTTGCCACCAGCTTCCCCGGTGGCCAGTTGGGTGTTGTCGGTGCTGAACGCGACGGCCCCGGCGACTTCCGTGGCGACGATGTTCCCCGCCGCGGTGCCGTCGGCAGCGTTGAAGATCTTGACGAGCTTGTCAGCACCCGTGGTGGCGATCAATTTGCCGTCTCCGCTAACCGCGACCGCGGTGACCGGCATCGAATGCCCGGGTAGCTTCGTCGGCGCGGAAGGGAGCCGCCACAGGCGAACCGTTCCGTCTTCGCCCGCGGTGGCGATGCCGTCCCCCTCAGGGCTGATCGCCACATCGTGTACTGCACCGGTATGCCCGGTAAGCGTCAGCCGATCGGCACCATCTTCCAGGTTCCAAAGTTTGACCACGCCCGTGCCGCTGGCCGAAGCGATCAGCTTGGCTTCAGTATTCATCGCCAATGAGGTGACCGGACCGGGCTGCCCTTGGAGCAACCGCGGCGGGGCTTCCGCGCCAGGTGTGAATAGGCGCACCGACGCGTCGACCGCACCCGTCACCACCAGCGCCCCGTCGCCGGCCATCGCCACGGCGGTCACGGCTTCGGCGTTGCCCGCCAGCGCAACGGAGGGCTTCGGCGGCAAGGCGAAGAGGCGGACCGCGCCATCTTCCGAAGCGGTCAGTAGCTGCTGCGTTTCCTCATCGGTGTGATACGAAACCGCGCGAACCGGCGAGGTTCCCGCTGCGAGCATGCCAACTGGCTGGCCGTCTGCCGGGTTCCACAATCGCACGCTGCCAGCCGCGTCGGCTGACGCGAGTTCGAGGTTGTCCTTGCGAACCGCCAGTTGGGTGATCGCCGCTTCGTGGCCCGCCAGATTGAAAAGCACTTTGCCTTCGCTTGGGTCCCATAGCTTGACGGTCTGGTCCGCGCCGCCGCTGGCCCACCACGTTCCTTCGGCGTGCGCTGCGACGGACGTAACAGCCCCTTCGTGCCCCGCCAGTTGCGCCAGCGGCGCGGGGATGTAGAAGTCCCACAGCCGCACAGCGTGGTCCCGCCCGCCGCTGGCCAGTTGGCGGCCGTCGGGGCTAACGGCCAGCGACAGCACTTGCCCCGTGTGACCTTCGAGCGTTCGCAGTTCCGTTCCCGCCGCGGCGTCCCAAATTTTTACCGTGCCGTCGAAACTGCTGGTGGCGATCAGTTTACCATCGGGCGAGTAGACCGCGTCGCTGACGCCGCCGGTGTGCCCTTCCAACGACGCGGGAGTTTGTTGTGCCGAAGATGGCAGCGCGAAAAAGTGCAACGCCAGCGCGCAAAGCGGCGCGGCGGCGAATCGACGAACGTACATATTTCAGCCTATGAGTGCGAAACGGATGAACTTGTTTCGCTCCGTCGCGATGAGCGCCGGCGATCCCTTGCCGGCGATGAAAAGCTTTTGCCGCGGAGACTTGCTCCGCCCGCATTCTAATCTGCCCGGACCTGCTGGTCTGCCGGGGCAGCGGCTTCGGGCTGCGGCGGACCGATATTCCGAAGCGATTGCCCGTTAGGCCGGTACAGACGAAGCACCCCGTCATGCCCGCCCGCGGCAATGATGCCGGTGGTGCGGTCGCCGATGGCGTCGATGCTGTACATGTATTGTTCAGGCCCTGGGAAGTTCACCTGTACGGCACCGTTATCGGCATTGTGCATCCGCACCAGCGGATCACCCGCGCTGGAAACCAGAAACTGCGTCGCCCCGATGTAACGCACGGCGGAAACCTGTTTGTTGAAACCGGCGATCGTTCGCACCCGGTCGCCCGACTCGGCATTCCAGGTCCGGATCGTGGCGTCGCTGCCGCTGCTGGCCAATTGCTTGCCGCCGCCCCGCCAGGCGACACCCGTGGCATAGTTGGTGTGCCCTTCCAGTTGCAGCAGCTGCTCTCCAGTTTGCGTATCGAATGTCTTGACGAACTTATCCGCGCCGGCGGTCGCAATCTTCTGCCCGTCTGGTGAAAACGCGACCGCGCTGATCGCGTCGGTGTGTGCATCGTCAAGGCTATGCAGCATCGCCCCGTCGGCGATGTTCCAAACCTTCAGTTCGCCGCTGCGCGAAGGAACGCCACCGCCGGTGGCCAGTAGTTTTCCATCGGGGCTGATGTCCACGGCGGCGACACGGTCGGCCAGCACGGAAGGATCAGCGATGTCGCCGATGACCCGTTCGAGCTTCCAATTCGGCCGCAAGTTCCAAACGATGGCGTTGGTGTCGGCGGAAGCCGAGACCAATGCGCCGTCAGACAGATAGGCGAGTTGGTGGACCGGACCCGCGTGCCCTTGGTAGCTCGACATGGGCTTGCCAGTTTCCGAATCCCAAGTTTGCACCGCCGCCAGTTCTCCGCCGCTGGCCAGCGCCGTTCCATCAGGCGAGAACGCGACCGTGTGAACAGGTAATTGCGACGCCGTCAGCGCTTCGGTTGCTGCTTTCAATTGGGCGTCCAGATCGGCCACCAGCGCTTCGACGGCGGCGAGTGCATTTTTGCTGGCGGGAACTGCATCGGTGGCGTTCTGCAAATCTCGGGCAGCGGCGTCGTGCGCGCCCTTGGCGATGCGCTGGGCCGATTGGGCCTGGTCGAGTTCCGTCGCGGCAGTGGCGAACGGAGTTCCCATCGCGATCGCTTTTTGGGCCGCGTCGGCCGCGGCTTGCGAAGTGTCAGCGGCGGCCTTAGCCGGGGCGGCGGTCGCGGCTTCTGCTTTCTGTGCATTTGCTTCCGCAGCGGAAGCGGCCGCCGTGATGTCAGCCAGTGCCTTGGCCAGTTGTGCGTCGTCAGCGCTGGCCGCGGCGGCAACGCGGGCTCGCTCGGCATCTTGGGCCAGCCGGGCCGCGGTCGCTTTCATGGTTGCGGCCGCGGCTTGGGCCGTTTCCATCGCCGCGGCGGCCCCTTTGGCTGCCGCTGCCGCGTCGATAGCCACTTTTTCCGCTTGACTCTTGGTGGTGGAAACAGCCGCCAGCGCGGTGGCCTTGTCGGCAACCGCTTTGTCGGCCGCGGCCAGCGCGGTCGCGGCGGCTTTCTCAGCGGCGTCCTTCACGGGAAGATCTTGTTCGGCCGCCTCGACGTCTGTTTTCGCGCTGGCGACCTTGGCGGTCGCTTCGTTCTTTTCTTGCGTTAGCCGCGCGACCAAACCTTGGGCGCGGATGTCACCTTGCATCTGGGCGAGCTGCACGTTGTTGGCCCCGTTCCAAAGCTTAACCGTGTTGTTACTGCTGGCCGAAGCGAGCCGCTGGCCGTCGCCGCGCACCGCCACGGACGTAACCGGCCCGCCGTGTGTCAGTTGCGCGAGCTGCGCGCCGGTGGAAAGATTCCAGCGACGCACCGTGCCGTCGAGGCTGCCCGAAACCAGTTCCGGCAACTGGTCCGCCTGTGCCGATGGCTTGATCGCCAGCGATGTGACCGGTTGCGTATGCCCGGCGATGTGACGCAGCGCGTTGGGTTGCCAGGACAGTACCGTTCCATCGGCGGAGGCCGAAATAAATTTGTTGCCCCCGCCGACCGGCAGACATGAAGTCGTTTCGCCGGTGTGACCGACGATTCGCTGTTGAAGCAGGCCAGCGCCCACGGCGACGTCGAACACCAGCAATTCCCCGGTGAGTGTTCCTTCCGCTTCGGCAGATCCGCCGCCGGCAACGCGTGTTCCGTCGCGGGAAAACGATACGCAGCGCACTTCACCTGCGAACCCGGTCAGTTGGGCGGGCTGCGCTGCTTGTCCGTTGGCTGCGTTCCATAGTTTGATCGATTTGTCCGCTCCAGCCGAGGCGATCAACTGCCCATCGGCCCGCACCGACACGGCATGCACGGCCGCCCCGTGATTGGCGGAGAATGTTTGCTGAAATGTTTCGGCGTTGAACCCGCGAAGGGTGCCGTCGGCGCAGCCAGCCAGAATCAGTTGCCCTCCAGGGTGGAATGCCACCGCGGAAATCGGCTCCGACATTCCGCGAAGCGCACCGATGAAGCGCATCGGTGCCACACGGATGCTTCCCTTCGCGTCACACAATACCACCGTGTCGCCTAGCGGTGAGAACGCCGAAGTTGCCAGTTCCTCTTGCGGAACGATCTCCAACAATCGCCCATCCGCAACATCCCAAACCATCGCCCGATGGGCATTGTTGGAAACGAGCCGAGAATTGTCTGGGCTAAATGCAACGCTGACTACTTCTCCCTCAGTCGCGATTGTTTGGAGCGTCTTGCCGTCACTGACTTGCAGAACTTTGACCGTCTGATCAGCCAGCCCGAATGCCAATTTTGACCCGTCGGGCGATATAGCAAGCGCGGCAACCGCACTCGATTCGGTAAGCGTCCGCGCGGCTTGCCCGTTGGCGGCATTCCAAAAACGAACAGTCTTATCGGCCGCAGCGGAAATCGCCTGGCTTCCCACCATCGCCACGCAGACGACCGGCCCCTTGTGCCCCGCGAAGTTAACAGCTTCCTGATTGTCCGCAACGTTCCACAACTTCAGGCTCGCATCCGCCGAACCCGAAAGCACCTGCGCGGCGTCGCCATGGAAGGCAACCGCCGTGACGGCGTCCGTGTGGCCTGTGAAGCGGGCGACCTCGGGAAACTTCGCGTCGCCCAGGTTCCAAGCCCGGGAGGTTGGAGCGGCCGAACCGCTGGCAATTGGCTTACCGTCTGGGCTGCAGGCGATCGCCGACGTCGGGCCCAC
>CALBTA010000152.1 GCA_937967755.1 uncultured Planctomycetaceae bacterium
CATGGGGTATATTCCAAAAGCCTTAGATTCCAACAGTTTAGCGCACCCGCCGCTGGACTCCCACCTCGGCCTGGCCGCCGCGCCAGCCAATTTGCCAACACGGGAAAGAGCTATGTCCTATCGTAACCGGTTCGGATTCCTGGTCACTATCACCGCGACGTTGCTGCTGGCCGGCACGACCTTCGCCGACGACAGCGCCGAGCAATCCAACACCACCGAGCAGAACGCTCAAACGCCTGAGCAGATTTCCGAGACTTCCGGCGAATCCAAGTCGACCGGTTCGAGCGCAGCCAAGCCCGCCGCCGCGGCCAAACCAGCCCACGCGAAGTACACCGAAGGGGCGAAGAGGATTGAAGGGCTGATCACGCTGTATCGCAAGGACGAAAAGCTGTACGCCGAATTGAAATCGGACAACTACACGCCCGAGTACATCGTGCTGATCTCGATCGCCCGGGGCATCGGCAGCGGCCCCTTGCTGGGCGGGATGAGTTGGGGCTTTGGCGACGATTGGGTGTGGCAGTTCCGCAAGGTGAATAAGAACGTTCACATCATCCGCAAAAACGTTCGCTTCCGCGCCACCAAAGGCAGCCCTGAAGCTTCCGCTGTGCAGAACGCCTATACCGACAGCGTGTTGTTCAGCATGCCCGTGCTGACCAAAGGCCCCGGCGGCGGCGACCTGGTTGACGTCACGCCGGTGTTCATGAGCGACCTGCCGCAGATCTCGCAAGTGTTGTCCGGCTTCGCATTCTCAGGTTCGAAGAGTACGTTCGCCCAGGTTAAAGGCTTTGAGAAGAACAACGAAATCGAAGTCGCCGCCACGTATGCCAGCAGCGGGCGGTCGTCGATTGACTCGGTCGCCGATACCCGCGGCGTGACGATCAACGTTCACTACTCGATCAGCAAGATTCCGACCACCGGTTACACCCCGCGGCTGGCCGACGACCGCATCGGCTACTTTCTGACCGTCGTGAAAGACTATTCCAAGAATAGCGAGCAGGATAACTTCGTCCGCTACATCAACCGCTGGAACTTGCAGAAGGCTGACCCCAAAGCGGAACTCTCGCCGCCGAAGGAGCCAATTGTCTTCTGGATGGAAAACACCATTCCTTACAAGTACCGCAAGCCCATCCGCGAAGGCATTGAGGAGTGGAACAAGGGATTCGAGAAAGCCGGCTTCCTGAACGCCGTCGAGGTTCGCCAACAGCCTGACAAGGCCGATTGGGATCCGGAAGACATCAACTACAACACGTTCCGCTGGATCACATCCAGCGCCGGCTTCGCGATGGGGCCTTCGCGTGTGAACCCGTACACCGGCCAGATTCTCGACGCCGACATCATCTTCGACGCCGACTTCCTCACGTTCTGGAAAGACGAATTCGAAACCTTCACGCCCGAGGCGGTCGCCAACATGACCGGCGGACCGCTCGATTTGCAATCGTTCCGCGAGCATCAAGAGAAGCGCGGGCACTTTGCGCTGCAAGATTTGACCAACTGCAAACGGACTGCTGAAATGTCTCGCCAATTCGCGTTAGGTGCGTCGTTCGCGATGGCCCGTGCGGCCACGCCCGAGCAGCGGGCCGAGATGAAGGAAGAGATGATCATGCAGGGCCTGAAGGACGTGGCGATGCACGAGGTCGGTCACACGTTGGGACTGCGGCACAACTTCAAGGCCAGCACTTGGAAGTCGCTGAAGGAAATCAACAACGGTGGCAACCCGCAGCCCAACGGCAACGTTGCTTCGGTGATGGATTACAACCCGACCAACCTCGCTCCTAACGGAGAGAAGCAGGGCGATTACTTTACCCGCAGCATTGGCCCCTATGACATTTGGGCGATTGAGTATGGTTACAAACCGCTGACTGGGGGGACCTCTGGCGAATTGAAAGAGCTGCAAAAGATTGCTGCCCGCAGCGGCGAAGATGGCCACGCGTTCGCCACGGATGAAGACACCCGCGGCATCGCCCCTGACCCGTACACCAACCGCTTCGACCTGGGCGACGACCCGATCGCCTTCGCCAAAGCCCGGGCCGAACTGGTCAAGGAAATGCTGCCGAACGTCGTCGACCAGATGACCGAAGAAGGCGACGACTACGTGCAGGCCCGCCGGGCGTTCAATGAGCGGATCGCCTGTCGAGCGCGGTGACGACGGGTCTTGACGGCGGCGCCGGTGAGCTCGAGGGCCGCCGCCGTGTCTTCGGTGCTGAGTTCCTCGATGGCGCGCAGCACCAATACCTCCCGGCAAGGCTCGGGAAGCTGGTCGATCGCCT
>CALBTA010000153.1 GCA_937967755.1 uncultured Planctomycetaceae bacterium
TTTCTCTTCCAACACCGCCTGGGCTTCCTTCAAGTGGTATACCGGCACGCTGGGGCGAAGGTGGTGGGCGCTGTGCTCTTGAATGAAGTGAAAAATGTACTGCGCCCAAGGGTGGAACACCGCGTGGACCGATGTGTTTGCTTTGGAGACGCGCTTCCACTCGGCTTCGTCGTCGTACCAAATAATCTTTGGGTGCGTGTGGTGCAAATAAATCGAACCGCCGGAGTAGAAATTCCAAACGAAGAACGGAACGGCTACGCCAAAGAACAACGGGTTCCACCAATGCCGCGGCTCTCCGCCGAACCATCCGGCACCGGCGCCGTAAACGAGAAACGTGATGTAGGCGCCAGCGAAGACCCAGCAGACGAGCGTATCTACGATGTACTCGCGCTTGATTTCGCCGTCGTAATGCTTCTTGGTCGGCCAGGTGAACTTTTTCCACCAGAACTCGATCAGGTAGTAGAGCAGCGTACCGTAAGAGCTGCGGTAGAACCGGTACATCATTCGGCTGTGCCAAGGCAGCGCCTGATACTCTTCCATATTCAGCGGAACCCAAACGTCGTCCTTGCCCTTCAGGTTGGTGTACATGTGATGCCGCAGGTTATGCAGTTTCACCCACAGGCTGTACGGGTGCATCGATGGCAAAAAGCAGATCGTTCCGATCAACCGGTTCAGCCAGCGGTGCGGCGTTAACGCGTGGTGGGCTGCGTCATGCCCGATGGTGAACAGCACGGCGATCCAAGTTCCCGCCAAAATCGCCAGCGGCAGTTGGATATACCACGCGTGAAACCACAGCGTTCCAAACATCAGCGCGCCAAACACCGCCATATCAAAGGCGAACATCGTGACGCCTTTGAAGGTGCTGCGCTGGTAAAACTTGGTCGTTTCCGCAGGCGTGAAACTCATGGCGGCTCAGAAAGAAGTGGGGGCCCAACAACAAAGGCCATCAAGGTATTCGCCTTCCATGCCCGCAAACCTCACGCAATCGCGCAAAGCCATGCATCCGACGCAAAACACCTAATATACCTGGATGATCCATCCAACTCAAAGGTGGTATTTCGGTTATTTCGGAACCGTCGATGCAATATCGGTTTGCTAGCCGGTTTGACCGTTAAGATCGGGCCGAAGAGACCAAGCTAGAGCGCAAGAATCGCGGGATTCTCACCGTATCGACACGCGGACGATCGAGTTGTGCGGCAAATTAGTCCCGCGTCCGTGAACCGCCGCCTTCGTCGACTTTTACCATCGTCAGGGTCGACTTCTGCGTGTCGAGTTCAAAGCGGAACTCGCCGAGGAAGCTCAGGCCAAGCAGCGGCTCGGCTTCGGTCGCTTCCGGGCCCAAGACGGCGCAGCGAACATTCTCGACGGTGAATTTTCCGACGCGCAGCTCCGGCACGGTGACTTCGGTCGCGTCGATTTGACTACCGTCAGCCAATACCAGCCGAATCTTCCGGTCTTGTGAACCGATTTCGATGCCACACTCCTTGGCTAGATCGCTGGGGAACATCACGATCGAAGCGCCCGAGTCTAAGACCATTTCCTTAGTATGTTTACCGTTGACGACGACCGAAACCCAAAACGTATCGCCGCGGTCGCGCCGCAGGGGAATCGATTCGGAGAGCACGGTATCTTCCAGCGATTTCAAGCGCCGCTCGGCCGATAGAAAAGACCGCCCCGCGGCCACCTCGTAGCTCTTTCCTGTCGCCGCGTTGAGATCCGCCACGGCTTGTTTCACGTCGGCATTGGCGGCCAGTTGGGCATACTGCGTGGTCACCGCATCGGCCTTTTTCCGTAAGTTAAGAATCTGCTGAACGTACTTTTCGCGGGCGTCGTTGTAAGCTGAACGAACGGCGCGCTCCTGCTCCACGCCCTTCTGCGCCGCCTGTTCCAGCAGTTGGATCTGCCCTTCGTTGGATTGCAGTGCGCCGACGATTTTGTTGTTGGTGGCAATGTCATTCGGGTTGATCGCCGTCAGCCGCGCATTGAGTTGCACGTTCAACTGCGTGAGCTGCGTAATCCGCTGGCGGTTGATCTGTTGCTGCTGGTGAACCGTGGCGAGCAACTGTGCCGCCTTGTTCAGTTCCACACGATCGCGGGCCGCTTCCTTCAACCCGTCGGAAAGTTCGCCTTCCTCGGACAATTGCAAGCCCGCACTGAGAACCGAGAGCCCAACTCCTTCGAGCGTCTCGCGAGCAGCCGCTTCGTCGCCGGCCGCCGGAACATCGTTATCAGGCTTGATCAGCGATTTGAGGAACGCTTGATCGGCGTCGCTCAAGATCGCCAGCGGCACGGTAATCACCTGTCCGTTGCTCTTCTTCAGCGTGACGGTCTTCTCATTCTGGCGGACAACCTCGGCGTCGATGCTGTACTTGCCGTCGGCACTCTTCCAAGTTCTAGCCTCTGCGGCCGTGGCGAAGGCGAAGAGGAAGGCCAGCGTCAGAAACTTTGACCGCGCGAAAATAGACATCCAATCCTCCCCCAAAAGTGTCGTGTTTGTAAGTCGTGATTGTACCAACTACCCAACGACCGGGCATGTCACTCGGAGGACTAATTCGGCCCCGGAAGCGGCGACTATCGTGATATGACCCAGAAATATCCGCAAATCGCCACAGATACCGGCCAATAGACCCCCCAATCCGCAGGCAACCGCCCACATCCGCGGATTCAAACGTTGCGGCGGGGCCTGTGCAGGCGGTGGGGCGATGCCGTCTTCAAACTCGTGACCGCACATGTGGCACACCTGATAAAATGCCGGTGGGAACGGCTCGTCGCACGTTGCACAGATGACCAGCGGCAGGCCCGGTTGCCCGTCTTGATTTTCTGGGCCAAGTGTTGGCGCGACGCCCGAGTGGTTCGGATCGGCCAGCGGCAAATCGCTGCCGGCTGTTTCGCAAATCGGGCAAACCGTTTGCCGCCGGGCGTGGCAACTTGGGCATGTGGGCCAGGCGGTCCAGTCTTCGTTGAAGTCCTCACCGACCTCGACGACGCGCTGCCGCGACAACTTGCCTTGGTGTTCAAACGCCTTGACAACTTCGCGGGCCTTCTCGGCATCGCCCGCCGCCACGCGCAGCCGCGGATTGGTCGCAGGCCCGGGTGGCAATTCACCCAGCGCCCCTTGCAGCGCCTGATTCTCGATCACGGCATCGATATCGCGCTCGCTGAGCAGTTGCTTCAGCATGATCGCTTCGGCAATTTGCCCGGCGGAGTAGATGATCTCGGTATGGTCGCTTTCGGGATGGTCGCTCATGACGGGGTAATTGTAGATAGCTCCCGTGCCCGAGCAATAGCAGCCCAGTAGCGGGGGCGGGGGCTTCTAGCCACCGTGACTTGGCAATAATCAGATAGCCGCAATCCAAACAGATTGCCGGCAATGCATTCTGACACGGTGGCTGGAAGCCTCCGCTACCATGTTGTGGAATATCAGCCCCCCTTGGCTTAAACTAACTCGCAAGGCTCTACACCGCTCTCCACCCGCGTGCCCTCCTTGCAAAAAAGGCCCACCGATGTTCACGCCTGCTCGACTGCTCTCTGCCGCAACGCTTGCCGCCTGGCTCTGCCTTCACGTCACTCCCGCACAAGCGGAACGCATTCTCCCCGACGGCGAGCTGCCCAAAGATTGCCGGCTGGAGCCGTTGAAAGATTACAACGGCTACTTCCCATTCCAGCCGGCCGAGTCGGAGGCCGAGTGGAATAAACGGGCGGAGCGTGTTCGTCGGCAATTGAAAGTGGCGTTGGGAATTTGGCCCGAGCCGGAGCGGACGCCGCTGAACGCAGTCATCCACGGAAAGGTCGACAAGGGAGAGTACACCGTCGAACGCGTTTACTTTGAAAGCGTGCCGGGCTATTACGTCACCGGCAGTCTCTATCGCCCGAAGAACCGCGATGGCAAACTCCCCGGCGTCCTTTGCCCGCATGGGCATTGGAGCAACGGGCGGTTTTACGACGCCGGCGAAGACAGCGTGAAGAATCAAATCGCCGACGGTGGTGAAAAGTTCGCGGAAGGGGGCCGCAGTCCGATGCAAGCCCGCAGCGTGATGCTCGCCAAACTTGGCTGCGTGGTGTTCCATTACGACATGCTCGGTTACGCCGACAGCAAACAGCTTTCGTTTGAACTCGTTCACCGCTTCGCCAAGCAACGCCCCGAGGCCAACGACGCTATGTCGTGGGGCTTCTTCAGCCCGCAGGCGGAATCGCATTTACAAAGTGTGATGGGCTTGCAGATTTGGAGCGGCGTCAGGGCGCTCGATTTCCTCGAAACGCTGCCTGATGTTGACAAGGATCGCCTGGCGATCACCGGCGCCAGCGGCGGCGGAACGCAAACGATGATCCTGGGCGCGATTGACCCGCGCCCGGCCGCCATCGTGCCAGCCGTGATGGTATCGACCGCCATGCAAGGAGGCTGCACGTGCGAAAGTTGCAGCCTGCTGCGCGTCGAAACCGGCAACATCGAATTCGCCGCGTTGTTCGCCCCCAAGCCGCAATTGCTAACCGCCGCCGACGATTGGACACGCGAGATCGAAACCAAAGGCTTTCCCGAATTGACCCGGCACTACGCGATGCTCGGCGCGGAAGAGAACATCGCCCTCAGTGCGCCATTGAAATTCAAGCACAACTACAACTACGTCAACCGCGCGGCGATGTACCACTGGTTCAACAAGCACCTGAAGCTTGGTCACGATGAGCCGATCGTCGAACCCGATTACGAGCGGCTTACGACCGCCCAAATGACCGTCTGGAACGACGAACACCCGCAGCCGGAAGCGGGCGTCGAGTTTGAAACGAAGCTCACGAAGTGGCTGGCCGAGGATTCACAGCGCCAACTTGAGAAGTCGCTTCCCCAAGATGAAAAATCGCTACGGCAATTCAAGGAAGTCGTCGGCGGCGGGATCGACATCGTCATCGGCCGCGATCTGCCCGACTCGAAAAACATCGAGTACAAGCAGTCGATCAAAAACGACGAAGGTTGGTATCTCGAGATGGCCGGCATGCTGACGCACAAGGTTTCCGACGACAAGCAGGAACACTTGCCGATCAAGTTCCTGTACCCGCAGGATTGGAACAAGCAAGTTGTGATTTGGATCGACTCCGAGGGCAAGGAGGCGGTGCACATCGACGATGGCGAGATCAAAAAATTGATGGACGAAGGGACATGTGTGATCGGCGTCGACCTGTTCATGCAAGGCGAGTTCCTCAAGGAAGGCGAAGAGGTCCAAAAGACCCGCCGCGTGAAGAACACCCGCGAGGCACCCTGCTACACGTTCGGCTACAACCACGCCCTGTTCGCCCGCCGGGTTCACGACATTCTGACCGTGACTAGTTTCGTGAAAACCCACGGCCTGATGCCGGAGGAAGTGGTCGTCGTCGGGCTGGATCGCCAATCAGGCCCGCTGGTCGCGGCGGCCC
>CALBTA010000154.1 GCA_937967755.1 uncultured Planctomycetaceae bacterium
AAGTTAGACGTGGTATCGGATCTGAGTGAATTTAGGCGATACACCAGCGGCAAGCGCCTTGTCGCTCACCAATTGTTGGGCTTCGGTGCAATTTAAAGCCCAGATTCTACGCCGTTTTCGCGGTTTGGGGAAGGGGGAATGGCGCTCTCTCAACTGTTCAATTCGACGGGAATCTGGTCAATCTTCGCCGCCAGGATGAAGTCGTTTTCGCTCAAACCGCCGATGGCGTGGGTCCAAAGCTCAATCGAAACCTTGCGGTATTGTTCCAGGTGGATGTCGGGGTGATGGTTGTCTTCTTCGGCGACGTCGGCGACCTTGTTGAAAAAGTCCATCCCGGCGACGAAATTCTTCACGGTCCAGTCCTTCCGAATCCGCTGCCCGTCGCCGGTCAACTGCCAGCCATCCAGTTTACCCAATTGCTCGACCGACTGTTCGTGCGAATAAGGCTCAACGCCCCCCTCGCACGGCTTGCATTTCTTCTGGACCAACTGCTCGGGGGTCTGCAAATCCATGTTCGTTCCTCCGCTTAGCTTCATTCGTTGGCTCGTTCGCCTAATTCCGCATTCTAACGACTTTTCATTAGGCAGAAACTGGCGATGCGCAACTCAGCAGGTAGAATGCGGCTGATCTGCACGAACCTTTTGAATCCTGGGAGGCTGTCATGATTATCTTTGCAGGAGCGCTGGAAGGGGCCTTGATCGGCGCGGCGGTTGGCTTGGTGGTCGGTATCGTGATGTGGCTGTTCAAAAAGATGAACAACAAAGGGGGCGGTGGCGAAGCGTAAACGCCTGCTGTGCCGGTTCTCGCAATCGCTGGTAACTTGCCAGCGCGAGGGTCATCGCAAGGAAGGCTCTCTGAGGCCAAACAGCAGTTTGGTTTGCTGATCGTCCAGCGCGCAACTCGCCACCAGCCACTCCTCTTCGACACTCTCTTGTTTGCCGTCATCATCGGGCCGGCTGGCTTCGAAGATGCAGATTACATCAAGAAACCCGCTGCCGCATTGGTGGCAGTGGAATAAATTCGGAGCGCCGTCTCGCCCCGGGGCTTGGGTGATTGTGTTCGCTGTGGCTTGAATGTCTTCGCTGGCAACCGACACGGCCAACGCCCGCAGGCCGCCCAGCGTGACACGGGGCAGTTCCTCCTTGAACATATAGGCTTCGCACGCTTCGCAGAATTTGTCTTCGGCTACGAACGACTCGGCCATGGCCCAAGCAATGAATGCCGCGATTAAAACCCCCACGCCCGTCAGCGTCCAAAACATCCAATCGCGGGTCGTGATCCACTGCAACGGATCGGTCAGCACGTCCAACACATTGGCTTCGACCACAAACTCCATCCAGACTGAGATCATCAACAGCACCGATGCAGCCACGGCGTAGACCGCCGCGAACGCGCCCACGCAAGCGGCATTGCGGTTCTTGCCCCACCGTCCTAACGACGCGGTCGCTTTTGCTGACCAGTAGCCTGCCGCTCCGAAAACAAAGCCGTAAGTTGCCAAAGCAGCCAGAAGACTGAGGATGGCAAAGATGCAAACAACCCACCCGCAAACCATCGTGAGAACGTTTAACCCCACAATGACGGCGGTGACAGCGGCTCCCAAGGCCAGCGCAATGAGCCCCGCAGTGTAGCTCGATCCAATGGCCAATGGCGAACCAGCGATCAAAAGCAGCAACGCCGAAGCAGGCATCACGCCGCTGGGCTGGTAGGCCGATTCGGCTTCGGGCAAACTGCGCCGCAGGGCATCGAAGTAGTTTTGCGCCGCTTCTTTGGAAGCGAACTGCGTCGCGCCCTGTTCATGCAAGTCGAACTGCATCGCTCACCCGGTGGCGAGAAAATGCCGCCTGCTAAGCGGCCGGTTTGGGCGTGGGGTCGGGCTAGTTGGCCCCCAGCGGCTTCATCGTTAGCCCGCCCGAAGCCCGCAGCTCGATCTTGTACTTCTTGTTGGGCTGCACCTTGTTGTATACCACTTCCCCATGAGCCGCGCGGATGCCCAATTCTTCCGCTTTGTCGGGGTCGTTTGCGATTTCCCAAAAATCGTCCCAGATTTGGCGTTCGAAATCGGAGACTCGTTCGCCCTTCTTATAGGCACTGGGCAACGCCCCGACTTCGTCCAGCACATGAACTTCATCGGGCGTTTTGAATTCGCCGTGGATTCCGCGGAACAGGCAGATCGATGTTCCGCGAATCAGATCCGCATTTTCGATGTAACGGTCGTCGAACTTCACAACCCAGGCATCGACCTTGACGATGTCTCCTTTCACGTCGAAGGTGCGCTCGTCGATGGGCTGGTTGTCGTCCCCCAATTCAACCCACCGAACGGTCGTGACCTGATCATCCCCTTCGCCCGTTTGCCGTAGGACGGTCACGATCGCAAGCCGCTTATCCAGCTTCAACAGCCGCATGGCGATCTTTTGCTTCTCGACGGTGGCCGCCAGGTCGGCGACCTCTTCCTGCAAGCGGCCGATCTCTTCGTTCTTAACAGTGAGTTCCAATCGTGCCGAATCGAGTTGCTCGGTCTTCGATTTCAACTGAGCTTCCGCGTCATCCAACCGTTGTTGGGCTTCGGCCAAATCGCTCTTCGCACGGTCGGTTTCTGTGTACGTTCGATAAGCAAATAGGCCGCCCGCCCCAGCCCCGCCGAGCACGACCAGCGCAATCATCGTGCGGGCCATGCTGTTCAAGGTGGCCAGGTTTTCCATCGTTCCGGACATATCGGATTCCCGTTTCGTATCAACACAAATGAAATGGCCAATCCGTCCGCCAACAACACGCTGGGCGAGCCACCCGGGGCAACTGCCGCGCTTTTAATTGTACGCTAAACATTTGACCGAAGGTAGCGATTTGCGCACCGCCGAACACTGGCGGGGCCGCGTGCGAGCACCCAATGTGGGGGCAATTGGTGGTGGAAAGAACTGCCCTTTGAGCGGGCCGAATACGTTAATCGGAATCGTCCGATTCGCCTTCGTCTTCCGCGACCTCTTCCCCGTTGACAGAAGCGCCAACCGCGACCAATTCAGCCTTCGGCTTGCTGAGGCCCACAGCGACCCACATCGCCTCCAGGCAGTCGGCCGATTCTTGCACGATCGACTCCCGCGTTTTGCCGCTGAACGAAGCGGCGCGGGGGTAAGGCGTAACCGGCCCGTCGTAAGACTTGTCGACCAGCAACTTGACAATGGCGTCGCAGTCGATCAGCCCGTCTTCGCTCGGCAGGATGCGTTGCTTTTCCTCGATAGTGGACATATCAGCATCGCCCGGTACGTCAGCCAGCCTGACGACAACCAATTGGTCGTTGGTCAAATCCTTGAGCTGGTCCATGCCTCCGCCGCCGACGAACCAGTTCCAAGTATCCAGTACGAGGCCGACGTTCGCCTGGCCGACCGTACTGCACAGAGTTGTGAGGCCTTCGAAGTCGTGAATGAATTCGTGCGCCTTGCCTTCGCGGGCTGCCGGGGCCGCACGGAAATTTAGGCCCAGCCGAATGTCGTGATGTGCAAGTGCCGCGGCGACCTGCCCGATCCTGCCGCTGATGCGTTGAAAATTCTCGTGCATCGCCAGCGAGTCGCTGCCCGGTTCGATCGTGGTGAAGCACCGCTTCGCTCCGACCTTGGCGGCCACTTCGATCGCCTGATTTAATTTCGTCAGGTTTTCGGAGAAGGCCGCATCGTCCGCCTCCCAGTCAACGTCGACATCCCACCCACCGATGGAAAACCCTTCGGCAAAGCTGGCTGCGCTTTCGATGAACCGTCCGGCAAACTCCAAACTGTTGTGTTGGGCTTGCTTGACCAGGCGCTCCATGTCGACATCGAACCCACGAAACCCGTAGGTAAGTGCCAGTTCGATCAGTTCGCTTTGGCGTCCGGAAACACCCAAGCCGGCTGCGCTAAGGTTCTTGTACATGGAGTAGCGTCATCAAGTTTGGAGGTTCGGGTCGAAACCTCGGATTATGGCAAAAACCCCAATTTCCGGGAAGGGGAGCGCTGTTTGCGTCTCGGCAGGGTCGAATCTGGAAGTGAATCGCGCTCAACCGCGGTCCGATTCAATTGGGTCGCTCCACACCTTGAGGCAAACAAGCGCCACGGACCTTAAAAAGGCCCGCATAGCCATCGGCCATCCGCCAGGTTTTACGCTGCGGCCTTCGACGTGCCGCAACCCCTGAAGCGCAACTAACCAATACGATCAATTCGCCAGCTACTCAGGTTGCGCCAACGCTTCAGCCCGTTTGGCTGCTTCTTCAGCCGCTTTCAGAAGTTCTTGCGCCAACCGTGATTGGGCTTCGGCTTGCATCCGTTTGACTTGGGCGAGTTGCTTCGGTGTGAGCACTTTTTCGATGGCGTCGCGCTCTTCAAAGCGGATGTCGTCCAGTTCGCCGCGCACCTTTTTCAACTCGGCGGTCAGTTCGTCGAAGCGTTTCTCGAGCGCTTCCAGCTTGTCGTCGTACTGGGATTGGATCTGATAGATTGATTTTTTCTGCGATTCGGACACCACTTCTTTGTAATACGGCGGCAAGCGACCGCTGGCTCCGCTTTCGGCGTCTTGGGCAGATGCTGCGTCAACGGCGACGAGCAACAAGGCAGCAGCGGCGAACAAGAAAGCGGCGATGGTACGGTACGTCATTTTGGTTTCCCCCAGTGGTTGCGGTGCAGTGAAAAGAACGACAGCGTAGGCGAACGCCCAACTGTGCCCGCTAATTTACCGCTGCGATTTTTCGATTGCAAACGCCCGCCGCTCGCATTGTCAGATTTTCTTGGATTAGAATAAACGCACGTAACGTAGATCGGGTACTCTTGCCCGATCCGACTGATAGCCAGCACGGGCAAAAGTGCTCGTGCTACACCAGCGAACCCACGAGAAAGCCCAACCATGTTCGACCTACCCAACCAACTTACCCGCCGCCACGTCTTGCAAGGGGCTGCCACTACCGCCGGCGCGGCGGCCATCGCCAGCATCGCGACTTCCACTTCCCAAGCCGCCGAGGGTGTGAAATTGCAGAAAGGGCAAACCGTTCTCTTTCAAGGCGATTCCATCACCGACGCCGGGCGCGACCGACGCAACGAAGGCCGCGCCAACCACATGGGGGCTTGGGGACGCGGCTATCCGATGTTGCTGGGGTGTGAATTACTGAGAGACCACCCGGAGTTGCAATTGAACATTTACAACCGCGGCATCAGTGGTAACAAAGTGCCTGATTTGGATGCCCGTTGGGAGAAAGACTGCCTCGCTTTGAAGCCGGCGCTGTTGAGCATCCTAATCGGCGTCAACGACATCTGGCACAAGCTGAACGGGCGGTACGACGGCACGGTCGAAAGTTACGAGAAGGGTTTCGACGCGCTGCTCGCCCGCACGCGGGAAGGTTTGCCTGACGTGCAGATCGTAATTTGCGAACCGTTTGTCCTTCGCTGCGGCGC
>CALBTA010000155.1 GCA_937967755.1 uncultured Planctomycetaceae bacterium
CCCGAGATGGCGCGGCGGATTTTACCGGGACAGTCCCTGATGGTGCGGGTTAGTGGTTGTGCCGACCCGCTGATAGGGCGGCAGCTGGCCATGCACGATGCGATCGCCACCGACGCTGGAGAGCCGACTTCAATCGACGTGGTCTACATCGTGAAGGGGAAGTTCACCACCAGGGCGGCGGTGCTCCAACCGGGGCAACAGGTTGATGTCTGGGGGCCGCTGGGCAACGGGTTCGCCCCTTGTGCTGCAAAACATTTGATCATCGTCGCCGGCGGAATTGGGTATACGCCGTTCGTGGCGGTCGCGCGCGAAGCTTCGGGCCGAAAGCAGTTTGGCGACCCGCCGCGCGACGTTTCCCGCGCGGAAAAAGTGACGGTCTGTTACGGCGCGCGGTCGGCCGGTTATTTGGTCGGCATCGAACACTTCGCTGGCGCCGGGGCGGAAGTCCGTGTCAGCACCGACGACGGCACCCGCGGGCACCACGGGCTGGTGACCGATTTGCTGCAGGAGACGCTAAACGAAGCTGATAGCGATACGGAAATTCTTTGCTGCGGTCCCGAGCCGATGATGGAAGCGGTCGCCGAAATCGCCGCACAGCGCGGCACCGCCTGCCAGCTTTCCCTGGAAACCCCAATGGCCTGCGGCATCGGCATTTGCTTCAGTTGCGTCGCCAAAGTCCGCGAAGAAACCGGCGGGTGGGACTACAAACGAACCTGCGTCGACGGCCCGGTATTCCCCGCGGAGCAAATCGTATGGTGACGCCGTGGAACAAGTCTCCAGACTTGTTCGAGTTTCTTTGTTGCCCGCGAATTACACCGCTGGCTGCTGTCGCCCCTATCGGGGCTTAGTTCGTTTGCGTCGCGTTGTCCGTGGGCTGACGCCCACGGCTATGCGCTGTCGGGCCTTCGCCCCTAATCGCGTAGCTTCGCTACGCACTAGCCGCTACAGCAATTTGCACGCTACCCGGTGCTACGGGTTTGTTCCAATCCGCAAAATTCGCGGGCAAAGTTTGTTCGAACAAGTCTGGAGACTTGTTCCACTACTCGCTCGGCGCAACCTTGGCCGGGAAGACTTCGGCTACTTCCGGCGTGTGTTCGACGGGGGCGTAGGCGGCGCGGGTTTCGTAACTGTAGCGAATCGACGCGGCGATCAGGTAAATGATGTTCAGCCCGATGAACCCAAACACGTACGCTTGCCCGCCGGAGCCGCTGCCGTAGCTGTGCAGGCCGGCGGTTCCATCGGGCGAGATCATCGGCAGGATGAAATTCACGCCGTACCAACTTCCGGCAATCATGATCGCCCCAATCACCGTGCCCGCAGTCATGCCGAAGTTATTGAACCACCCGGCGAAGCGGCCATGCAGAATGGCCAGGTAAACCAGCGTCGAAATCAGCGCCCAAACTTCCTTCGGGTCCCAGCCCCAAAACCGGCCCCAGGAAACATCGGCCCACAGTCCGCCCAAAATCGTTCCGGCTGCCAACAACAGCACGGCGATTTGCACCGCCCGGTAAGAGTAATTCGCCAGCGTGGCGCACTGCTCCGGCGGTTGCCGCCCCAGGCGAAGCTGTGCTTTTTCCCCGCGGGCGGGCTGCATTCCTTTGGGCACGTTCGCCGCGACGACCGGGGCGCGGTACTTGCCGAACAGGTAATAGGTCAAACCGATCAGGCCCATCCCCCAAGCCAGCAGGCCAGCCCCGTAGCTGGCGACGATGGTCAGCACGTGAATCGTCAGCCAAAAGTTGCTTCGCAGGACCGGCTGCAGCGGGCGGAAATTTTCATCGAGGATTGTCGGCGCGAACGCCACGATCATGAAGAAAAACCCGGCCACGGCCGCTCCTGCGATGCCGAAGACTTTGCGGCTGTGGACCAGCGACAACATTTCACCGAAGCTGTTTCTGCCGCCGCCGCGCACCCAACTGAGCGGCACGGTCACAAAGCTGGCCAGCGCGGCCAGCAGTATCCGCGGCAGGAACCAAACGATCCCCAACAGGCAAAGCAAGTTCACCACGTAAACCCCGTAGACGTTCAGCATGTCGCTGATGCTGGAGTGGTTGACCGCATCGGTATTGGGCAGCAGGTAAAAGATGGTGCGGTTGCCGTCGGCGTATGGCACGCGGGCCAGTTGATAGAAGACAAACGCCATCAACAACGCCCGGCCGAGGGTCGCCAGCGCGCCGAAGACCGTCCACCCCAGCGGGTCGAGCAACTGCTTGCGGCGCTCGTCCAGCCGCGTTGCTTCCCACGTTCCGGGTATGGCGACCAGCCGCCAGGCGTCTTTGATTCCCGCCGACAGAATCGGCAACAACAAGAACCACAACGCCAGCACGGCAACCACCCACGGCACGAAGATGACCGTTTCAAACATGTTGGTCACCGGTGCCCATTGGGTGACTAGGATGCGCAGGTAGAACCCGTAGCCCGTCCACAGCACCGCGAACGACAGCAGGCCGACGCCCGTCCAGAACGCCCCCTTGCGCATCACCCCAAACGCCAGCCCGAAGGCCATCACGCTGAGCAGGCAAACCACCCACGACCAGCGGAACGGCTTCACGCGGTTGTATTTCAGTTCGGCGTCCAGGCGGTCGGGCGCGGGGTATTGGGTGTAGGCGAGCATCTGCTCGTCGTGGTCTTTCTTGGCCAGTTGCGCTTCGACCAACGCGACACGGTCAGGCTCGACCCCTTCGCCGAGGTTGCGCAGGGCCTTGGCTAACTGCTCGGAAGCGGCGTGCACACGCTGCGGGCGATCTTCGTTTTCGCGATCGGTGTAAGCTTTCGCCAGTTCGCTCCAGGCGGCGCGGACGTTTTTCACGTCGCCCCGGTCGTAGTTCTGCTCCGGCCAGCCTTCTCCGTACAGCAATTCGTCGCTGCCGTGCAGCACCGCGGGCAACGCCAGCCAGGGTTGGACTGATTTTTTGGTGTCGCGTTGTTTCTTCAGGGCTTCGGCGTTGAGGGCTGGCGTGACGTAGACCCCCGCGCCGTAACGGAACTCGCCGCTGGCACTGAACTGGCCGCCGTTGTCGTACAGCGACAGGTGCATGTCTTGCCCGATAAGCGAAAGTTTCTGGGCCTTCTTCGCCAGTTCGTCGAACAGCGGCCGCAAAGTTTCGGCCTGGGCCTCGTTCATGTTGCCTTCGTCGAAGACCTTGTCCTTCTCGCGATCCAGCACTTCGTGCAGCCGCAGCGCCGCCAGGCGGAAATTGACGACCGCCGCTTCGACTTCCTCCAGCATCAGCGGCTCGTCGTCGTAATCCTCCGGCATCTCGCCCATCGCCGGGGCGGGCGGGCGCATGCGGTCTTGCAACTGCTGCAACTGCCCCATCGCGTGCAGGGCCATCTGCGAGGTGTCGGCAATCTCCGATTTCAAACCGTGCCTCTGTTGCAGTTCGATGAATTGCCGCAGCGAATCGAGCATCGACTGGTTCTTCGTCTCGTTGGGCGTCATCAAGACGTCCATCGCGAAGCGGAGGTGGATCAACAGTTCGTCACGGCTGCCCGGCATCATCACAGGCGAATGTTTCAGCGGCAGCCGCGGGTCGTGCGTCAACTTGCGGAAGACGCGGTAGCGATCGAGCATCTCGCGAACTTGCTTGTCGGTTTCGTTCGGCTCGAATTCGAGATCGGCCGAACGCTTCGCCGCCATGCGGTCGTTGAAGTCTTCCAAATAGAATTGCAAATCTTCCGACTCGGCGATCTGGCGGGGCGAGACGAATTTGCGATGCACGCCGCCTTCGGTGATGGACGACACGCCCAGCACTTTGTGCAGGTCTTTGTGCTCGCACAAAATGAACGGCACGTCCTCCCACTTTTCCTGTTCGACCAGCCAGGAAAGCAGCATTTCGTGCGTAGAAATCTTCCCGGTGGTACCGCGGGGGAACATCTCCAGCGCCGGCCAGAGTTCTTCGTTGGTCTTCAGTTCTTCCTGCGTGTAGTACCCCTCCATCGAAATCTTCACGCCCGAGCCGTTGTTGCAAACGGTCTCGCCCACCACTTTGGCGAGCGTATCGAGCGGCATCACACGGCCGTGATGGTAAGCCGGGATCTCACGCCACGGCTGCAAATCCGCCTTGCCAACCGGAGTGACGTCACTGAGGGCCGGTTCTTCGGTTTCGCTGGAATCATCAGCGAGTGTTGGGAGGGTGAAGCAAATGCATAGCATCAGCGCGAACGCGTGACGAAAAGAAATTTTCCCGATCCACATTGCTCTCGCCCCCAATGTAGAACAATTGTCCTCAATTGTTCTGGTGTTCACGTTCATCCGCGGCGCAAGGAACAATTGGGACAATTGTTCTACACTGGCGCTCCGCTGCGATTGACGTTTACTCATGTCACTACCTCGGCATCGATCACCTCGCCCGATTTTTCCTTCGAACGCTGGCGACCGTTTTCGCTGGGTTGGTTGTTGGAATTCTCTGCCCGGCTACCCGCGGTTCGCCGCTGCGTGCGCTCGGGCGAATCGGGTCGGCGGAAGAAATAGGCCCGCATGTAAAACATCGTGGTGATCCCCAGCACGACAATCAGGCAACCGGTGTTGCGAATGAAACGCCCGGGATCGTAGTTGACCGTCAGTACCGAAAGATAGACAGCGTCGGCATCGACCCCCTCGGGCACGAAGTGGTGATACTCCTGGGTTCCTTCTTCGTACGGGCCGTCGAAACTTTCCTGGAAAATCCGGTACGACTGGTTGTTATACGGGTTGGCGTACTCAACCGGCGCGTTCATGGTGATCCAGACGTTGTGCTTCAGAGTCGCCTCTTGCGTCCAAATTAACCGCTCGCCCAACTCGGTCAGCATCAGGCTCCGCGGGGCATCAATCCGCACGCCGGCGAACACCTCCGCGTCGTCGCCGGCGAGGTCGGCGGTCCAAATCCGGTGCCGCTCGTCGCTGGGGTTGTCGGTTTCGATGTCGATATCTTCGTCTTCGCTCAAGTCGGTCCAATAGATCCGCCCCGCCTTGGCATCCACGGCGATGCTGTCGGGCGTTTGGCCGGTGCCGATGGGAAGTTTGCGAACGCCGGACCCGTCGAACTTGGCGACGCGGATGAACCCGCCGCTCGGCTCGGTCCAGTAAACTTTCTCGGCGGAAGGATCGACCGCAATCGACGACGGCACCCCGTAACCCTTGGTCAGAATATCATCCTGCTGTCGCGCTCCGTCGTAACCCACCCGCCCGATGCCGCCCGGGCGGTCGTCAGCGCCCGCTTCGCTGCGCCCCGGCGGGTTGCGGTAACTGAAGTAGATGGTTTCAGTCGCTCTGTCGAGCGCCAGATCGGTCGGTTTCACTTGCAGCGCGGCGAGGGTGGTTTCATCCGATCCGTCCAAGTTCGCCCGGCGAATGCGGGCCTGCCCGCCGCTGCGCGTGGGAATGTATTCGGCCCAGAACAGATTCTCGCCATCGATTTCGAACGCCACCGGATCAATCGGCACGTGCGCTCCGCCGACAATCGTCTCGGGCAGCGCTTCGTCGTTGCCCAGTTCGATCCGCTGAATCATCCGCCGATCACCCGTCAGCCAATAAAGGTGCTTGCCATCGGCGGTAATTTGCGCGGCGGCGGCGCTGAAGGCATCGTCATGCGAAAGGACCAGCGGGAATTCAACTTGCTGGATCTGCTTCCCGTCGAAACTGGCGGTGACGATTTTGCGATCGACGTTCCGCGCCAGGTAATCAACCGTACTACTGTAATGCGAAGGCTGGCTAGTGCCGGGGTCCAAGCGGCG